>JAJYIO010000281.1 GCA_021790035.1 bacterium
TGACTATTAGCCCCTTCGGGGCAGTGACTTGCAGGGGGCCTTGCCCCCCGCAAACTACCCCCCGCTGCGGGCAAGCTGCTACGTAGCCCAGCACAGCAGGTGGCGTTTCATTCGAGAGTGTCGGCGCAGACGGTGGAGGACTCATCGGCTAGGTTCCCGGATGCCCGAAAAGGATGAGGTGCTCGACGATGGGCCCCAGCGCGAGTGCCGGGAAGAAGGTGAGGGCGCCTACGATGACGACCACGCCGACCAGGAGCGAGCCGAAGAGCACGGTGTGCGTAGGCAAGGTCCCGGCTCCGACCGGGACCGTCTTCTTGCTGGCCAGCGATCCGGCGATCGCCATCATCGGGATCATGACCGCATAGCGACCGACGAACATGCAGACCGCCAGCGCGGTGTTGTAGAACGGGGTGCTGGCATCGAGGCCCGCGAAGGCACTGCCGTTGTTCTCGCTGGCCGAGGTGAAGCCGTACAGGATCTCGGAGAATCCATGCGGCCCCGGGTTGAAGGCGCCCGCCTGGCCAGCGGGCAGCATGACCGCGATCGCCGTGCCGACCAGGATGGAGAGCGACGGAAGGAGGACGGCAAGGGCCGCCATCTTCATCTCGTAGGCCTCGATCTTCTTGCCGAGATACTCGGGCGTCCTCCCGACGAGCAGCCCCGCCACGAAGACGGCCACGACGACGAAAGCGAGCATCGTGTAGAGGCCCGTGCCGACGCCGCCGAAGACGACCTCTCCGAGCTGGAGCAAAAACAGCGGCACCAGGCCGCCCAGCGGGGTGAAGGAGTCGAGCATCGCGTTGACCGAGCCGTTGGATGCGGCCGTCGTCACCGACGCCCAGATCGCCGAGCTGACCGGTCCGAACCGGGCCTCCTTGCCCTCCATGTTGCCGCCAGGCGCGAGGCGGGTGGCGGCCTGATCGATGCCCAGGTGGGCGAAGACCGGGTTGCCATGCTGCTCAGCGAGGGCCGCGCCGACCGTAAGAGGCACCAGCATGGCAAGCATCACGGCCAGGAGCAGCCAGCCCTGGCGTAGGTCCTTGACCATCCGGCCGAACGTCTGGCAGAGCGCCGCGGGAATCAAGAGGATGGCCAGCATCTCAAGGAAGTTGGAGAGGGCCGTGGGATTTTCGAACGGGTGCGCCGAGTTGACGTTGAAAAACCCCCCGCCATTCGTGCCGAGCTGCTTGATCGCGATCTGCGAGGCCGCCGGGCCCACGGCGATGAGCTGGGTGGCGATGCTCCGGCCCGCCGCGTGCAGGGGCTCGAGCAGCGGCACGCGGACATAGCCGCCCAGTGTCTGCACCACCCCCTGACCGGCCAGGATGAGCGCCAACACGACCGCCAGCGGCAAGAGGACGTACAGGATGCCACGCACGAGGTCCACCCAGAAGTTACCCAGGGTGGAGGTGCTCTGCCGGGCGATGCCTCGGACGACGGCGGCCAGGACCGCCATGCCGATGGCGGCCGAGACGAAGTTCTGGACCGTGAGCGCCGCCATCTGGGTAAAGTACGACATCGTGGTCTCCCCGCCGTAGCCCTGCCAGTTGGTATTGGTGACGAAGCTCGTGGCGGTATTGAACGACGAATCCGGCGACACCGCACCCATCCGCGCCGGGTTCCACGGCAAGAAGCCCTGCAGGCGCTGCAGTCCGTAGACGACGACCAGGCCGATCGCCGTGATCGCCAGGACCGCCAGTGTGTATGTCTTCCAGGACATCTCGGCATCGGGATCGATGCCTCCGGCCCGGTAGAAGATCCGCTCGAGCGGCGCCACCACGGGCGAAAGGAAGACCCGGTGGCCTTCGTAGACCCTGGCCATGTAGTCGCCCAGCGGGATCGCCAGACCGAGCAAGATCCCGAAGTAGAGGGCGATCTGAATCCAGCCGATGGCGGTCACGCGTGGATCTCCAGCTCGCGCCAGGCGACGATGCTCATGCGAAGTTCTCCGGCTTGAGGAGGGCGTAGAAAAGATAGACCAGGAGCAAGACGGCCAGGACACTGCTCAGGATGATCATCGAGGCTTGTCCTCCTTGACGCGCGCGCAAAGGGCCACGAATCCCCACGCCGAGGCGACGAACATGGCCTCGACGGCGACGTAGAGCAGGTCGAACATCGCAGGATTCTCGCAAACCGGGACCGGGCGGTCGCCTGAACCAAGACGGCTTTTCACCGGGCCAAGACGCTCGCCAGGGCACGGCAAGCGTACAACAGACGCCTATAATGCACGAATCTCGGCCCCGTGCCAGGCCTTTTGATCGCTTTTTTATACGGAGCGGCACGATTTTTCTGGCCGCATAATGAGGAGATGGCCCCTACCTTCCTGGCGGGAAAGGTCGAGTTCCTGGTCGCGATGCTGCTCGTCGCGACCGTGGTCTCGCTAGCGACCAGGCGAACCCGCGTCCCGTACACCGTCGCGCTCGTTATCCTGGGCGTCGGAGCCCAGGCGGCCGGATTCCTGCCCAAGGTGGGTCTCACGCCCGGACTCGTGCTGACGGTCTTCCTCCCCCCGCTGCTGTTCGAGGCGGCCTGGAACCTGGACATCCGCACCCTGCGGATCGTCTGGAAGCCCGTGGCGTTCCTTGCGATCTTGGGCGTCGCCGTCGCGGTCCTGGCCATTGGCGCCGCCGTCCACCTCGCCGGCGGCCTCAGCTGGCCCGCCGCCCTCCTGCTCGGAGCGGCCCTGTCGGCAACAGATCCGGTATCGGTCGTCGCCCTCTTCAAGGAGGTCCCGGTGCCTGGCCGCCTGGCCGTGACGATCGAGGGCGAGAGTCTCTTCAATGACGGCACGTCCGTGGCGATCTACCAGGTGCTGCTGGCCGGCGTGGCGACCGGCAAGCTGTCCGGACTGACCCTGGGCGGGCAGTTCGTGCTCCTGGCGCTCGGTGGACTGGCGCTGGGAGTTCTGATCGGGGGCCTGGCGAGCATGTCTCTGTCTTTCATCGACGACCACCTGACGGGGGTGATGCTGACGACGGTGGTCGCTTACGGGGGGTTTCTCCTCGGGGCCCGGCTGGGCGTGTCGCCGGTATTGACCGTGGTCGCCGCCGGCTTGGTCGCCGGGAACGTGGCCAAGGGCCAGCTGCGGATGCCGCGGGCACCGGGGCCCAGACGGCTGCGCCTGCGGTTCAAGGGCCTCAAGACCGTATCTCGCGAGATCTCCGTGGCGATCGACAGCTTCTGGGAGTACGCGGCGTTCGTGGTCAACTCGCTGCTCTTCCTCTTGGTCGGGCTCGAGTTCGTCGCTGGACCGGTTTTCCAGCGGGCGGCGCCCTTCTTCTGGGCGCTGGTCGGTATGCAAGGTGCCCGGCTGCTTTCCATCGGCGCGCTTTTCGCGGTGCCCGGAGCCCGGCCGCGATCGCGGGAGGTTCCGGTGCTGTACTGGGGAGGGTTGCGCGGAGCCCTTTCGTTGGCGATGGCGCTGGGCTTGCCGCTGACGATCCCAGGGCGCGACACCGTCATCGCAGTCGCCTACGGCTGCGTGCTGTTCACCTTGGTGGTGCAAGGACTCTCGATGCCGTGGCTCGTGAGCCGCGTGTTCCGGCCTCCGGTCAGGTCGTGACCGGCTGGCTCACGCCAGAGCGCCCCGGCCTGGATGGATCGGGAGACGGTCATGCCGCGATGGGGTGCGGACGGATGCGGTCGGCGGGTATCTTGAAGAGAGGGGCCCTCGATCGGCAGAGCCTGGGTGCCAGCTGGCACCGCGTTGCAGCTCTCGAGGAGGAAAACGTGGCGAAGATCCGGGTGACGTTGTCCGTGACGGGCGACTTCGAGCCGCAGACCGTCCAGGACCTGATCGCGGCGATGAAGACCCATCTGGGCGGCCAGGACGTCGAGTTCGAGCTGCGGCCGGCGGCGAACTTCGAGTTGAAGGTCGACGACCCGGAGCTCTCACGCAAGCTCGAGGCAATGCAAGGTCTGGCCCAGGATCTCGGCACGCCTCCCCGGCGCGGGTCCTGAGGCGTTTCCCGGATGGCAGGGGCCCGCGATCAGCCCTTGACCGCGCCTTCCATGAGGCCCTTGAGGAAGTAGCGCTGCAGCGCCAGGAAGACCGCAACCGCGGGAACGATCGCCACGGTCGTGGCGGCCATCAACAGGGGCCAGTTGGTGGTTTCGTGCATGCTGGCCTGGATGGCGGCCAGGCCCACCGGGAGGGTCCGCATGGAGTCCGAATTGGTGACGACCAGCGGCCACAGGAACGTGTTCCAGGACGCCAGGAACTGGAAGATGCCCAGGGTGGCGAGTGCCGGAGCCGCCGTGGGAATGGCGATCCTCCAGAAGAACTGCCAGGGGCTGCAACCGTCCACCCTGGCGGCATCCTCGAGCTCCTTGGGCAGGTTGAGGAACCACTGCCGGAAGAGGAAGACCCCGAAGGCGCCCGCGAGGTCAGGGACGATGAGGGCCCGGTAGGTGTCGACCCAGCCCAGCTGCGCCAC
>JAJYIO010000282.1 GCA_021790035.1 bacterium
TGGGAGGCCGAGGCCGGTGTCGACCATGCGCGGTCTCAGGTGGCGAACCTCATCGGAGCCTCGACCAGCGAGATCCTCTTCACCAGCGGCGCGACCGAGGCCGACAACCTGGCCCTGCTCGGCGTTCTCTCGGCAGCCGGGCCCGGTGCCCACGCGATCACCCAGGTGACGGAGCACAAGGCCGTGCTCGATACCCTGACCGCCTGGGAGAGGCGGGGGGGCAGCGTGACGCGCCTGGCGGTCGATCGGTTCGGGCGCGTCGATCCCGCCGCAGTCGAAGCGGCCATCACCGACCGGACCGCCATCATCTCGATCATGTTCGTCAACAACGAGATCGGGACCATCCAGCCGATCGCCGAGATCGGTCGAATCGCCCGGCGCCATGGCGTTCATTTCCACACCGACGTCGCCCAGGCCGCCGGCAAGTTGCCGATCGACGTCGACGAGCAGTGCATCGATCTGCTCTCCATCAGCGCACACAAGATGTATGGCCCAAAGGGCGTGGGTGCGCTGTATGTGCGGCGCCGGGGGCCGAGGGTCGTACTCGAGCCGCAGGTCTTCGGGGGCGGCCAGGAGGGCGGAATGCGCAGCGGCACGCTCGCCGTGCCGCTCATCGTGGGCCTGGGAAAGGCGGCCGAGATCGCCGGATCTGTCATGGACGAAGAAAGCGAGCGCATCCGGAACCAGCGGGATCGCCTGTGGAGCGCCCTGCAAGAGGGCCTGGGCGACGCAGTTCGCCTCAACGGCCCCCCGGTGGACGGAGATCGTCTCGCCGCCAATCTCAGCGTCACCTTCCGCGGCCTCGGGATCGAGGCCGACACCTTGCTGACGGCACTGGTCCAGCACGTGGCCGTCTCGCCGGGCTCGGCGTGCAACAGCGCCCACGTCGACGCCAGCTACGTCCTCAAGGCGATCGGCGTGCCCGCCGACGCTGCCCGCGCCACCTTGCGCTTCGGTCTGGGTCGTCCCACGACCGATGCCGAGATCCTCGAGGCCGCGGCCCAGACGGTCCGTCTGGCCAAGAGCGTCCTCTCACCAGCTCGCTAGACCTGTTTCAGGTTGACCTGACCCCGGCTTACGTCCGCGCCCCCTCGCCTCACGTACGAAAGTACGCTTCGGCTTCAGGTCCTTGCGGGCGCGCTCGGGTTCAAGTCAACCGAAAGTCCGTCCGGATCGGGACCCGCCAAGGGTCCCCAAAACGAACAGGCCAGAATACTGGCCTGGTGGGTATCGAGGAAGCGCCCGAAGATCAGGCGGCCTGGCTCATCCGGATCTCGATATGGTAACCACAGACGCAGGTGTAACCCACCTCGCCCTTGGGCAGCTCCACGCAAAGAATGATGCCGCACCGGGGGCAGCTGAGTTCTTGGGTCTGCGCGGGCCTCATTTGCGTCGGCTTGAACACCTCTGGAGGCTCCTTTCTTGGGGATCGGCGACCAGGGGTTTGCATAATACCAGGATGGCTTATTGACCCGATCCTGGCCCTATTTTACCCACAAGTGGCAGAAGATCGTCAATCGGATTGCATCGCTGGATCTTTGGACCTTGGGCGAGGCCCCGTGGGGCAGAGCCTGGGGTCGAGTACCCCGAGATGGGCATAGGTCGGGTGGCGAAATTGCCCGGCCGGCCCGCCGGGCCCATCGGAAAGAAGAGGACCAACGAAGCCGAGCTAGCGAGCGATCTCGAGGTGCTCCTCGATCGCCCGAAGCTTGGCCTTGATGGCCTCGAGTTGCGCATGCAGTTCGTCGTTGTGGCTGGTGATGGCCGAGTCACTCGTGGTCATTGCGTCAAGATTCATTTTCTCAACTCCGTCGCTTCCCATATTACGAGGAGTAACGGAACTAGAGCAAGTCTTTACATCTATTAACACTCTTCGCACCTTGAATTTTGGGGAAGGGCGGCTCGCCGTTTGCACCATTGTCGCTCCACTTCCCCTACCTGGCGAAGGGCCTTACGACGTGGCGGCCTCGTGCGGTCGATCCGCGAGAAATTGCTCGACGTCGAGACCGATCGCCGAGAGGTTGATCTTGAGCAGATCCATCAGGTACAGGGCTCCGCCCTCGTCCAGATCGAGAAGACCCGAAAGCAAGTGGCACGTTCCGATCTGCTCGTGCTGATCGCGGCGCGCAGTCTGCCAGGCTCGTTCCAGGGCCTCGTCGACCCAGCCCGAGCGGCTCGGGCTCGAGATCGTCCCCGAGCCGCGGCCGATGACGCGATGGGCGATCGCCTCGATGTCCAGCGGCAGGAGTCCGTTGCGGCGCAGGATGTCGCTGGCGGCGCCCTCCGTGAGCTCGAGAAGGCCGACCAGCAGTTGCTCGGTCCCCACGACCCGGTGCCCGAACTCGACGGTCTTGGCCGTGGCCCTCTCCAGCACCCGCCGGGCGAGCGGCGAGAGCAGCCGGGGATGAAAATGGCGCTGCACGGCGGCGGCGGGGGTACCGCTGATCTCGCCGGCCAGGAGGTGCTCGCGCTCGGCCAGGAGCTGGCGCATGAGCTCGTCGGGCGAGATGCCTGCGTTCTCGAGCAACTCGAAGCCACGACTGGCGGGCTGGCCGAGGACGGCTCGCAGCAGGTCCTGCGTGTCGACCACGAGAGGCTCGCTCTGCCCGGCGATCGCCATCGCGGCCTCGACCAGGCGAGCCACCTCCTCTGTCGGGCTGACGACGCTGGTGACCTCGTAGCCTCTCCCCCACGACCGCTCGGCCGCCAGGCGTCCCCGACGCACATCGAAACCGACGGCCTTGAGGGCCCGGGCGGCGACCCCGTGTTCCTCGGCGGCCAGCGCGATGAGGACGTGGGCGCTATCGAACTGGCTGAATTCGAGCCGCTGGGCTTCGAATCTGGCCAGCGCCATCACCTCGATGGCGCGTTCAGAGAAGTGTTCGAACATCCTTGAGATCGTACCACCGCGCCGGGCCCACTTTGTCCCTTCGAGCCCGATTCATCGTGGTCAGAATCCATCTAGGAGTTCAGGGATCCATCGGGATCTGCGGAACCGAGCATGGCGGTGCCCCGGGAAGTGCGCAGGCGCGAAAAGATGAAGCGGGCCAGCAGGGCCTTGGCCTCGCCCTGCAGCTGCTCGAACCGGACCCCGACCTCGTGGCCCCCGTCGACGAGGCGGCGATGCCTCGCCACGGACGCATCCAGCGTCACCGCCTCGTCCTCGAGGTGCAACGTGACTCGCACGGACTCGCCTACCTTGAGCCCCCGGTCGAGCCGGAGACGAGCTCCATCCAGGGACAGATCCCGGGTCGAGCCGGTCGCCAGGTGCAAGGGGCCATCGGGTCGGTCAAGAGCGACATCCACGGCCACGAAGCGCTTGAGGCGGAAGGTCGCACGGCGATCGAGGCTCTGCGTTGAATTCGAGATCGGCAGCGTCACCGTTGCCTTCACCGAGGCGACGGCGGGCGAGAAGAGGTCCTCGCGGCCGTCAGGCCAGGTGAGCTTGCCCGGGGTGCTGCCGAGGGAGGAGGCGGCCAGCGGCAGCGAGAAAGTGATCTCGGCCCCGGCCGAAGTCAAGCGCGACACCCGGCCAAGCACTTCTTGCTCTCCGAGTTGCACCACGACGCAATCGCCGATCTCCATGGCAGGACCTCCCGGGTCAGGAGCCTTTGTACCCGCTCCATCGGGCCCGCTCCGCGCGGACCCGGAGCACGCTGAACCGTCTTCAGCCAGAACGGGTCCCGTTGGACTCCTCGGACCCGATCGATTCTGGCCGAGACGGTGCTAGCTTCGCTGCGCGGCTACGCGAGCGGCCGGGCGGCGATCGCGCCGGCGCATTCTGAGCAGTCGCCAGCGCACGGCGCCGAAGAGGCCAAACGAGATCAATCCGCCCGAGAAAAACCAGCCGAGTGCCGTGAGAAGCCTCCGGGTCAGCGGGACTCCCTTGGAATCTGCTTGCTGCGCGACCAGCGGGAAGCTGGCCAGGACGGAACCCGCTCGCGTCAGCTCGAGCTGTCCGAGGGGCTGATTCGCCGCCACCGGAGCCACGACCTGGGGGTCGAGCAGCACGCGGGGGACGATGCCGGTTCCCGGATCGCCCTTGGGCACCGACACCTGGGCCGGCTGCGCCAGGACGGCCGTGACGGTCTTGTCCTGACCCCCTTGCACCGGGACCTGGCCTTCGATGGTATTCTGCGCGACCGCCGCGTAGTTCTGGAAGTCGTCGAGGCCGTAGTTGAGGAGCGCCGCCGAATCGTGCCAGAGCCGGCGGCTGTGCAGGACGGCCTCGATCACGAAGCGCCCATTTCTCCTCGCCGAGCCCACGAAGCACCGCCCGGCCAGGCGGGTGTACCCGGTCTTCCCGCCCAGTGCCCCGTCAAAGCGGCCCAGGAGCTTGTTGTGGTTGACCAGGAAGCGTCGCTTGATCCGGTCGTTTCCCTGCATCACCAGGGTGCGAGTATCGGTGATCTTGGCGATCTCGGGATTGGCG
>JAJYIO010000283.1 GCA_021790035.1 bacterium
ACCCTTCTCGCAGGGTGGCTGTGGTGCCGGCGCAAGGGCGTCTCGTTCCTCGATCTGGCGGATGTCGCCATCGTCGGAGTTCCGATCGGTCTGGCGCTCGGGCGATTCGGCAACTTCATCAACGGCGAGCTCTGGGGGAAGCCGGCCATCAACGTGCCCTGGGCGATGGTCTTTCCGGGGGCGATTGGCGACGACAGGAGCCTCCTGGCGACCCATCCGGCCTGGATATCCATCTTCAACCAGTACGGCGGCCTGCCCCGCCATCCCTCGGAGCTCTACGAGCTGGCCCTCGAAGGCGTCTTCCTTTTCACGTTGCTCGTCATCTTGTACATGAAGAGGGCCCCGCGCGGAACCGTGATGGGCGCCTTCATCGGGGGCTATGGCTGCATTCGATTCTTCGTCGAGTTCTTCCGCCAGGCCGATCCGCAGTTCATCACGGCGACCAATCCCAACGGCAGCGTCCTGGGAACGCCTTTCCACATGGGCCAGATCCTGAGTCTGCCCATGATCGCGATCGGCCTGGGCATCGTGATCTGGGCGGTGACGCGCCCCAAGGAGAAGCGCGTGTCGCGCCTCGGTGCGCAGAACGCCGCGCTGGCCGCGGTAGCCTCTTCCATCGGGTGCGCTGACGGGCAGCTCGAGAATGCCCCCGCGCCGGGCGATGCGTCGATTCCGCCCCAGGATGCGGAGACGTAGAGGGGAATTGCAACCTGACTCTCTCTGGCTGCGGGCGAGCTGCTGAGGGAGGGCCGGTGGTGCGAGCGGCTTTGCGGCTTGGCAGCTGGCCCCGGCGGGTTCACACTTGATGGGCGCGGTCCGTGTTCCGGCCCGCCTCGCTTCTAGACTCTGGCCTGCACCGTCACAGGAGGCTCCGTGCTCGCGACTGCCGTTTCCGATTCAACCGCTCTTTCTCATGCCTTTCCCGCCCTGCGGGCCCGCCGGCTCCGCACCTCGGCGGCCCTGCGCCAGCTGGTGAGGGAGACGCGGATCGACGCGAGCGACTTCATCTACCCGTACTTCGTCGTCCCTGGCCGTGGCGTGCGCCGCGAGGTGAGTTCGATGCCCGGCGTGTTCCAGCTCTCGGTGGACGAACTCGTCAAGGATGCCCGTCAGGCCCTGGAGCTCCGGATCGGCGGGGTCATTCTCTTTGGCCTTCCGCCCGCCAAGGATGCCGTGGGCAGCGGTGCCTACGACGACGACGGCATCACCCAGGAGGCCGTGCGAGCCCTCAAGAGCGAACTTCCCGACCTGCTGGTAGCGTGCGACGTCTGCCTCTGCGAGTACACCGACCACGGGCATTGCGGGATCGTAGAAGGCGATCGCATTCTCAACGATCCGACGCTGGAACTGCTGTCCCGGATGAGCGTCAGCCTGGCCGATGCCGGCGCCGACGTGATCGCTCCCTCCGACATGATGGATGGGCGCGTGGCGGCCATTCGCCACGGGCTGGATGCGGCCGGGCACGACGAAGTGCCGATCATGGCTTACTCGGCCAAGTACGCCTCGGGGTTCTACGGGCCGTTCCGGGAGGCCGCCGAGAGCGCGCCGCAGTTCGGCGATCGCGGCAGCTACCAGATGGACCCGGCCAATGCCCGAGAGGCCTTGAAGGAGGTCGCGCTGGACGTGGCCGAAGGCGCCGACATCGTGATGGTCAAGCCGGCCCTGGCCTACATGGACCTGATCTGGCGCGTCAAGCAGGCCACGGACCGCCCGGTGGCCGCCTATAACGTCTCTGGCGAGTACGCGATGGTCAAGGCGGCGGCGCGCAACGGCTGGATCGACGAGCGCCGGGTGGTGCTCGAGACGCTCATGGGGTTCAAGCGGGCGGGGGCGGATATCGTGTTGACCTATCACGCCCTCGACGCGGCGCGCTGGCTCGGCGAATAAAGCCGGGCCGGCGTGAATCGATCGGGCCTGTCTTCAGTCAGGCTACCAGCCCAGGAGGCGGCCCCAGAGCTCGCTGGCGATTTCGACGGCGCGTGGGGCGCGCGGCGCGGATAGTAACGGCATCTTGGCTTCGTCGGGCGTCCGGTCGCCCTTGCGGTTGTTGCAGCGCGTACAGGCGGCGACGAGGTTCTCCCAGATGTCCTGCCCCCCGCGGCTCTTGGGGTGAACGTGGTCGAGCGTGAGCTCCTGGTGCCCGCCGCAATACTGGCACGTGTGCTTGTCGCGCTTGAAGATGGCCGCTCGCGAGGGCCGTATGGCCTCTATCGTGCGGCGGACCACGACCTTGACCAGCAGGCGGATGGCCATCGGAATCCGCATGATGAGCGACGGCGAGCGAATGATCGCATCGGTGTCCTGGACCGAGACCGCCTTGCCCAGGTAGAGCATGGTGATGGCCTTCTCCACGTTCACCGTGTAGAGCGGTTGATACGTGTTGGACAAGACCAGGACCTGCAAGGACCTTTCACTCCTTAGGCGCGCCGGGGGCGGTAAAAGTCGTTCCAGGAACCGCTGTCCCACAGGCTGTGCGACAGCAGGCCACTTCGCTTCGCGAGTAATTTATTCCACAAATCCATCGAAAGAAACAGCCGACTTGCTGATCCTGGCCGGCGCTTGCAGACAGATCCCGGCGGTGAGCGGGTAGATCCCGGCGATCGCAGGCCGTCCCCGATGTGGACCGCCCAGCCCTCGCGCACCAGGTCTTGCTGGCCGGACGCGGGATCCCGATGGATCGATCCCGCGGCGGCAGCGATCGGTCCGCCGCTTTCGCGATGGGTCGAATGCGAACTCGAAGCGATCCTGCTTGCCGGGGAATCCCCGGCTCAGGGCTCAGGGCTCAGGGCTCAGGGCTCAGGGCTCAGGGCTCAGGGCTCAGGGCTCAGGGCTCAGGGCTCAGGGCTCAGGGCTCAGGGCGGAGCGAAGCGGAACACCACGCGCTCGCCAGCGTCGCTGATGTAGACCGAACCGTCGTCCCCTACCGCCAGGCTGACGGGGTCTTGCAGGTGGCCCTGGCCAAAGGAGCCTACGAACGTGCCGTCCGCCAGGTAGCGCAGGACGCGATCGGAATCCAGCACCAGGATCGTGCCGGTGGTCGGGTCATATGCCACGTCCCGGGGATCGATCGGCACGGAGCCCGAGGCCGCAAAAGGCGTCGCCCCGTCGAAAACTTGGCCGTTCGCGACGATCCACGGCGTGCCCTGGTCATCGATGCCTATTGCGCGCGCGTCGGGAATCGCGATCTGGTTGACGGGCAAGGCGGCGTCAGGCCACCAGTCGGGGAGGTGGAAGGCGCGCACCTCGCTGGCCTCGGCGACCCAGGCCACGTCGCCGGCGATCGCGACGGCCTGCCCGCCGAGCGTCAGCGGATTGCCGTAATTGAGCGGGAACTCGGTAGTCGCCCCGAACCCGAAGACGGCCCACGGACTGATCGGGTAGACCAGCGATGCTGCCTCGCCTGGTCCTACCGATACCGTGGCCACGGCGACTCCGGCGAGATCCGCGGGCAGGGACTGGGTAGCCGATCGCGAGCAGTAGACGCCTTGCTGCAGGCCATGGTCGGGGTCGAAGCGCAGCACCGCGCCGTAGGTGCCGAGCAGGCCCTGGTGGTCCTGGTCGGCCACGAAGAGGGAGCCGCCTGCGAACGCGACCCCCCGCGGCGCCACGAGCTGGCCGGCGCCGAGCGTGTCGATCAGGACGCTCCCGGTCGCCGGCGGCGTGGGCCGCGGCGGGGCCGGGCTGGGCGAGGCCAGGTATGACGTATCGGTGGTCGCCGGATACGTGGGGGTGGGTGTCGGCAGAAGCGACACGGGAGGTACCTGGTATGGTTCTCCCCGGCCGCAGGCCACGAGCAAGACGCCCGCGGCGACTGTCATCATCAGCAGCCCGGTTAGCGAGTGTGCCCCGAAGAGGCTTAAGCGTGGCTTTGCCAAACCATGAACTCCTGTTAGCTTATCCATGGTCCTGGCCCGCGACTTGCGTTGGAATGAATGGAACGTAGACGAAAATCCCGGTCGCCCTTGCCCGACCCCGAATCGGTTGGCGGTCGCTCCAGCACGGAGCGGACCGGCCGGCTGTTCCTCGTCGGCACCCCGATCGGCAACCTGGAGGACGTGACGGCCAGGGCCCTCGCCACGCTGCGAGAGGTGAACCTCATCGCGGCCGAGGACACGCGCCAGACGGCCAAGTTGCTGGCGCGATACCAGATCGCGACTCCCACCGTGAGCTATCACGAGCACAGCCGGGCCCGACGGGGCGCGGAGCTGATCGAGGACCTGGTGTCCGGAAAAGACGTTGCCCTGGTGACCGATGCGGGAATGCCGGTGTTGTCGGATCCCGGAGGCGAGCTGGTGCGGATGGCGGTCGCCGCGGGAGTTCCGGTCGTGCCCGTACCCGGACCCTCGGCCCTGACGGCCGCGGTGGCCGTGAGCGGGATCGTTGCCGATCGCTTCGCGTTCGAGGGCTTCCTCCCCAGAGAGGGCAAGGCGCG
>JAJYIO010000284.1 GCA_021790035.1 bacterium
AGGAAGCCGGATTCGAGTTGGGGATGGGCTGCGCCTCCCAGATGTAGACCATGCGCGGCTGGGCGATCGGCCCGGGAGAGGGCTTGTAGCTCGTCCAGTTGAAGCCGCGGTCGCCGTCGGCGCGGAAGACCTGGCCCCAGAGGTCCATCGTCGCGGCGGAAGAGGATACGGCCAGATACTCCTGGCTGGACTTGAGCGTCGCCGGGAGCTGGTGCATGTCGACGAAAGCGTCATCGGAGGCGAAGTCGTCGCTGCTCGAGGCCAGCTCGGTCAGATCCGCGCCGCCCGTCGAGAAGTAGACGAACTTGCTGATCGTCGGAGCCGGTCGGTAGGCGACCTGGTTGTTGCCGACGAAGTCGATGCGGCCCTCGGGCACCGCGACCAGGTAGAACGTGATGTTGTTGGCCTTGTCGTGCGGGCCCCCGGCGGCCATGGTCCACGCCGGGTAGTTCGGATTGATGTTGGCGGCGGGATTCATGGCGAAGTAGTTGCGCAGATCCATCCGGGCATACACGGCAACCTCCCGACCGTCCTCGAGCGTGTAGATCTTCTTGAAGATCGGCGTGTCGAAGACCTGTGGCGGCGTCGCGGCACCCGGCACGACGGACTTGCCGACGTACGTGTAGGGGTTGGAGTTGAGCTTGCCGCACTTGCCGTCGCCATACTCGCCCTGGTGGCCGTCGGCGTCGACGCCCCAGGCATCGGGCCAGATCGCGTACGGCGGGATGCTCGTCGTGGCGGTGATCTGGCCACAGATGGGCATGGCGTCGTCGTACCAGTAGTCGTGAGGCACGACCGGGATGCTGACGTTGTTGTAGGTCTGCCCCATGTAGGTGATGGACGTCACGGGCGCCGGGGCATTGTCCGACGAGGACGCTCCCTGGAACGAGATCGGGAATCCTGGCGCGACCGGATAGGTGGTGCCGGATTCGGGACATGAGCTGCTCGTGAAGTACGAACTGGCATCATCGGGCTGGTCGTCCCGCGGCACCAGCCACCATCCCCGGGTCAAGCAAGGATCGGCCTCGTCGAACTTCACCGTCGGCGCCCAGTCCTTCTCCATCACGGCGCTACCCTCCGGGTTGTCCGAGGTCGACGCGACCATGTTCGGAACCGCGTTGGCGCTCTCGAAGAAGTACCCCTGCGGGGCGGGGGTTGACCCGGCCCCGCCCGGCGCGAAGCTCAGGCCGCCGTCCGGGGAATAGCTCCTCCCCCCCGGCGCCGTGAAATACCGGAGGTAGTAACTCCAGTCGCAGAAAGCCGGCCAGTTGCGGGCATTGCCCAGGAACTCGAGCTGCCGGACCGGCTGGGCGGGATTGGAGTTGTCCGCTGCGCTGTGGATGGAGTCCGTCTGGGCCGAGAGCGTGGCCGACCAGGTCGTGAGCATCATGATGTCCTGATCGCGATAGATCTCGGACTCGGCCATGCGCAGGGCGAGCTCCGCGTCGTCGCCGAGGGTCTCCTGCTGGCGCATCATCAGCGAGCCCCGCTGGGTGGAGAGAATGTCCGCGAACACGGCTCCGACCAGCAGGATCAGGACCATGGTGACCGCCATGGTCAGAGCCAGCGAAAATCCCGCCTGACGGCGATCGTTCTCCATCAATCCCCCTTGGGAATCGTCACGTTCGTGGCAAAGACGCTCAAGGTGAGCGGGAACACCAGGGCGTTGGTGCCGTAGGCCCGCCGGTTCGCCACCCCGGCCGCCGCCGACCCGGTCTCGAGCAGGTTGTTGTTGGGATCGCCCGACAGGAGCGTGACGTTGACGAGGTACGGGCTCGTGGGGACGGAATCGCTGTAGGGATGCGGGGTCTCGATGTCGAAGAGCGCCGTTCCGCCGGCGGCGTCGTTGCCGACCGGACAGAGGACCCGGACCTCGGCGCCCTCCATGTCATCGTCGACTCCCTCGCAGCTGCCGCCCGAAGAGGGGCTCCAGTCACTCCCTTTGAAGGTCACCGAGGAGGTGGCCCCCGCGGGGTACTTGAGCGAGGGGTCGTCCCACTCGATGTTGGCGGCGTACCAGGCGCCCTGGGTGCCGCCCGGTTGGGCCGTGCAAGTCGACTCCAGGCGGATCAGGTGGTCCCATAGCGGCCTGTAGGCTGGCGCCATGATGCCTGAGGTATCCCCGGCGGGGAAGTCCGAGGGGCCCGGGAAGCGGAAGTAGCAGACGTAGATCGGGGTCGTCATCGAGGTGGCGATCACCGTGAGGACGTCGGTCTTGAGACCGCCAAGTCCGTTGTTTCCGGTTGTCCACGCAGCAGGATAGCCGGCCGGCGTCTTGACGTTGGCCCCGGAGTCCAGCGTCACCGCCGGATTGAAGAAGCCGCCAAATGGCGGGGCCACGCCGCCGATGGGCGGCAAGGCGTCGAGGCCGGCGCCAAGATCCGCATTGGGAAGGCCTGGTTCCGATACGTACACGCCGGTCACCGTGGTCGTGGCGTAGGTGTAGATGTAATAGGCGTCGTGCAGGTCCTTCTCGATGAAGTCCATCGCCTCGCGCCCCGACTCCATGGCCTCTGTCATGGCCTCGTTGCGGGACGTGATCCGGTTCCAGCGGATGATCAACATGAAGGCCGTGGAGAGGATGATCGTGAAGATGACCGTGCCGATCATGATCTCGACCAGCGTGAAACCGCGCGCACGTGTCTTCATCGAGGCAGCAGCCTCCCGTCGAGCTGGACCGACGCCGAGGCGATGGGGTGCAGGAGCTTGGTGCTGGCCGTGTTGAAGAAGGTCTGGGCGTTCAGGAAGTCGGTGGCCCGGTAGACCTGCGCCTCGAGGATCTTCGACGTGTAGTGGTCGAAGTACGGGGTGGCGTCGGACCAGGCTCCTTCCGACGTCGAGCTGTAGGCCCACATTCCGCCCTGGCAGGGGGTGCCACTGGTGGGAACGCAGCTGTCGGCGATGAGATACGGGCAAGAGGCCGGCGGGTTGGCATTCTGGTTGGGGTCCCCGGTGTAGGCGTCGCCGCAAGCCTCGTAGCCAGAAAGGCTCACGAGCGAGCCCTCGCCCTCTTCCTCGTAGGGGATGCCGAAGAGTTCCATCCGCACGGCGAAGCGCGGCGGATCCTCGGACAGCATGTTGCCCTGGAAGATGCTGAAACCGCAGGCGGGGTTCGTGGAGGTGCCCCCCTTCGGGTTGCCGCCGGCATCGAAGTAGGCGTTGTTCCAGAAGACCGTGTTGGAAAGGTAATTGCCCCAGTTGCCGGACCCGTCCCACGGCACGGACGACATGGCCACGGAGTTGTCGGGGACCGCATCGGTCGGGAAGTTGTTGAAGAAATACTGGGTCAGCGTCACGTCGACGCCACCCGAGTCGACCTGGAACACCCGGCCGTCGTTGGCATCCGTCGCCAGCTCGTCCTGGGTCTCGACCTGCTGGCGGATCCCGTCGAGCTGCGATTCGGCGAGGTCGAGGGCAAACTGGACGTCCCCGGCCTTGGTCTCGCTGACGGTGTACGTGCTGTGAACCTGGGACATTCCCATCACGATGATCGCCATGATGACCGCGGCAAAGAGGTTCTCCGCGAGGCTGAACCCTCGCTCCATGCGCAAGCCCCCGGCGGACGCGGGCTGGCCGTGCCGCGGCGGCTGCGAATCGCGCGCCGGGTGCGAACCCCTATGCTCGGGCAAGCGCAAGATCCCTTTGAGAGCGGGAGGCGACGCGAACGCTCCCCGAGATCTCTTCCCGGTTTTGCAGCCGGGCAAACGGGTAAAAGAGGGTGTGCTCCCAGCAGGCCGAGCGACCGCCGCGGTGCTCCTGGCGGCAGTGCCCCTGCGGCTCCTGCCTGCGGATCAGGCGGCGCTTTCCGCCCTGACCGAAGCGCGCATGCTTTCAGAGCGCGTTGGCGATCGCGTGTGGCCGGGATTCACGCTCGGCGCGCAGGAACTCGTCGCGTACGACGGCGATCGCCGCCAGCTCCTGGTCGGCGCCACGGGTAGGCCGGCTGGTTTCTCGGTGGTGCCGCAGGCGGGCTTCGGGGTCCTGGAGCACGATGGCCCCCTGCCCGAGATCACGCGGGCTCCGTCTCCGGCGGTCTGGCTGGCCGGCTGGCCCGCGGTCGCGCTGCCCTACGCCTTCGTCGAGAGCGACCTGACCCCGCGCCCTGCCAAGGTCTTCGCACCGGCCTTCAGTGCCTGGGAGCAGCGCCACTTCGCGGGCTCGGCCGAGTACGATCGGCTGCAGTTCCGGCGCTATCCCACCGGGAACCGATTCGACCTGGCGGCCGCCGAACTCGAGGATCGATTGCTGGCAGACGCCTTGCGCTCTCGCGATCCGGCCGACTGGCGCCGCCTCGGCCAGGAATTCCTGGCGGTCCGCGACCAGCGGCGGACGCTCATGACGCCGTGGGTTTCGCGTTTCGAGGACCTCGCCGAGAAATTCTCGGGTCTGCCCTTCTACGTGGCGGATTCGTATGCCGAC
>JAJYIO010000285.1 GCA_021790035.1 bacterium
CCCGCTCGGCGGGTGGGAACCTCCCCTTCGGGGCAGAGACTTGCAGGGGGCCTGGCCCCCCGCAAACTACCCCCCGCTGCGGGCAAGCTGCTGCGTAGCCCCGCTCGGCGGGTGGCGTTTTATTCGATGCTGTCGGCGCAGCCGGTGGAAAACTCATTTGGCAGGCTTGACCCCACCCGTCCGCCACCCTAAACTGGGGGACTCAATTGCCCTCGATGCCAGCCAACGCCTGTCGTTTCAGGCTTAAATGCCAGGTTGCTCGGACCGGGCGCTCTCGGGAGATCCGTCCTTGTCGTTGAATCCGCGCCAGCTCGTCCTGCTACTGGTCGTCATGCTCACGATCGGTGCGATGTGGGTCGTTTCCAACAACAAGGACTGGCCGTTCAAGCGTGGTCTCGACATCCAGGGCGGCATGCATCTCGTGCTCCAGGCCCAGGACATGCCGGCAACCAAGACCAGCCCGGCCGTCAAGGTCAACGACCAGGTGATGGCCAGCGTGATCCAGGTCCTGCGGAATCGCGTCGACCAGTACGGCGTCTCCGAGCCGCTGATCCAGCGTCAGGGGCGGCGAGACGTCGTCATCGACCTCCCTGGCATCAAGAACCCCGACGAGGCGCGCCGGTACCTCGGCAAGACCGCCCAGCTCGTGTTCGAGACGCCGGTGCAGACATCGCCGGTCGCAAATGCCACCGCATCGACCGAGGCCTGGCAACCCTCCGCCCTGAACGGCAAGATGCTCGTCGATGCCAAGGCCGTCCCCAACAACGGTCCCGGCGGCGGCTGGCAGGTCGTCCTCAAGTTCAATGGCGAGGGCGCCCGGCTGTTTGGCGAGATGACGAGCCAGTACGTTGGCAAAGAGATCGCCATCAAGCTCGACAAGACCATCATCTCGGCCCCCAAGGTCGAGGAGCCCATCCTCCAGGGCGACGCCGAGATCCACGGCAACTTCACCGCCCGCCAGGCGCAGCTGCTGGCCAGTCAGCTCAAGGCCGGCGCCCTGCCCACGACCCTCAAGGAGGTCGAGGTCCGGGAGGTTGGCGCCTCGCTCGGTTCCGATACGGTCGCGTCGTCGATCAAGGCGGGCCTCGTCGGATTCGGACTCGTGGTCATCTTCATGGCGTCCTACTACCGGCTGCCTGGCCTGGTGGCAGACCTGGCGCTGGCCATCTACGCCATCTTGGTGCTGGCCATCTACAAGCTCATCCCGGTCACGTTGACCGTTCCGGGCATCGCCGGGTTCATCCTGTCGGTCGGTATGGCGGTCGATGCCAACATCCTCATCTTCGAGCGGACCAAGGAGGAGCTCAAGCGCGGCCGGAGCCTGTACTCGGCGATCGAGATCGGCTTCAAGAGAGCCTTCACGGCGATCTTCGATTCCAACTCGACAACGCTGCTCACCGCCGCCATCTTGTACATGCTCGGCACCGGCCCGGTAAGGGGATTCGCGCTCACGCTGGCGATCGGCGTCCTGTGCAGCCTTTTCACCGCCATCACCGTGACCCGCGCATTGCTCCATCAGATCCTCGAGGCGAGAGGGGGGCTCAAGAACCCCTTTGCCATCAAGGGCCTCCCCGAGGCCAAGGAGGCCTAGACCAGAGAGGGCTCAGCAGCCCGATTCCAAGCCGAACACACCCTCTTCGGATCCCAAGGAAGTTCCGGCATACACCCAGCCCGACGTCAGGATCGACGTCATGGGCAAGAAGTTTGTGTGGTTCGGAATCTCCGGCGCGGTGCTCCTCCCGGGCATCATCGCCATCATCATGTGCATGGTCCGCTTCGGCTCGCCGGTCAAGCTCGGAATCGACTTTACCGGTGGCTCCTTGCTGCAGTTTCATTTCGAGCGGCCGGTCAAGGTGGAGCAGCTGCGGCAGGCCGTCTCCAAGGTCACCATCTACGACCGCACGTACGATCCCAACGGCAAGGCCACGATCATCGGGCATGAGCACCTCGATGGCGCCGAGATCCAGAGCGTGATTGGCGGCGTCTCCCGGTCGGCGACCAGCAGTGTGGGCTCTGCGGGTTCGACCCTCATCGTTCGGACCAAGCGGCTGGATCTGCTGCAGGTCAAGGACCTGATGAAGGGTCTCTCGCAGCAGCACCTTGGCCCCTTCGTCAAGGACAGCGAGAACTCCGTCGGCCCCACCATCGGGAAGGAACTTCTTCGCAACGCGCTCATCGCCCTGGCCACCGGCATCATCGCCATCCTGGCGTACATCGCGGTGCGCTACCAGTTCGACTTCGCCGTTTGCGCGATCACGGCCATGGTCCACGACGTCCTGGTCATGTCCGGCATGTTCGCGATCATGAGCCTCGTGTTCGGCGCCGAGGCGGATTCCCTTTTCGTCACGGCCCTCCTGACGGTCATGGGCTTCTCGGTTCACGACACGATCGTCATCTTCGATCGCTTCCGCGAGAATCTCCGGTACGCAAACAAGAACGACAGCTTTGCCGACGTCGCCAATCGCAGCGTCAACCAGACCTTCGCCCGGTCGATCAACACCAGCTTGACGGTGGCGCTGACCCTCCTGCCGCTGGTCTTCTTCGGCGGGTCGAGCATCTTCTACTTCACGCTGTCGATGCTGATCGGGGTCATCAGCGGCACCTACAGCAGCATCTTCAACGCCGCGCCCCTGCTCGTCCTCTGGCGTGACGGGTTCAGGAGCAAGCCGACCGCTCCGGCCAAGAGTGGCGCTGCCGCGTAGGCCTGAGATTTCGATTCTCCCTCGCAAGCTCGGGCAATGACTCGAGGGAACCCGCAGGTTCCCTCGAACTCTTTCCGGCTGCTGGCAAGCTGCCACGTGAGCTTGGCTCCTGGGGTGGCGAAGTTTTTACCTTGAAGGCTGGGCGGCGGTGCGCGGCCTTTCCGCGGCTTCCAGCGGACCTGGGGACGTTTCAGCACCACCCGCATGCCGGGTCGTGCCAGAGCAGGGTGAGCTGCCCGAGCTGCACTCCGAAGTGGCCGTAGAGGCCCGCAATCAGGTGGGCCGAAAGGGTGCTGCCGTCGGCGAACGTCAGCGTCAGGTCGCCGCCGGCGAGCGTGTAGCTGCCCGTGGCGACGCTCCCACCCGAGCCCCGCTCGAGGCCTGGTACCGAGAACGTGTCGTCGCCGGAGAGCGCGAAGGTGCCGGAGGCAAAGAGGCGCAAGTTGACCTCGTAGACCGACGGGGGATCGGTGGTGTTGTCCGTCTGGAAGGTCGATCCTGCCCAGTCGGTCGGCCCGGAAGCCGAGGGCTCGGGCGAGGTCTGCGGGTGGGGGGAGGAGGTGGCGGTGTAAATCCCGGTTCCGCCAGGTTCGGGGATGACTTGCTGGCCGCCGGGCGGGGCTACCGGAATCGCGCATGCAGCGTGCAGCAGGGTGACCGCACTGGTCGCCAGGAGGCCTGCGGCTCTGGGCGCGGCGGCGTTTCGATGGCAGGCGGTGGGTCGGACGTGTTTCTGTCGCATTTCGGCTTCCCTTTTTCGGATTCGGAGGAGAGCTTTTGCTATAGCTCAGGCTCGACCGGGGAAACAAATGAAATCTGGTACCCGAGCAGGCTCTACGCAACCGCCACGAGGATTCCGTCCTCGCCGGCGGCTGGCAGTGGGCTGGACGCTGAATCCAATCCGCGTTAACCGGGTGCCAACCGAAAGG
Organism: bacterium; assembly: GCA_021790035.1. Classification (GTDB taxonomy): domain Bacteria; phylum Cyanobacteriota; class Sericytochromatia; order S15B-MN24; family VGJW01; genus JAJXWQ01. Next base: position 3,632 of record JAJYIO010000285.1, read on the forward strand.
ACGCTGGATCTTGGGATCGGGCGCATGATACGATGAGCACCTTGATAGACGGCTCTTGTTGAGCTGTCCTTTCGTCCCTGCTCCCGCTCGCGGGAGCCAACGATTCGGTTGTCCGAAGGGAGAATTTCTATATGTTGCGGCCCTATGAGGCCATGTTCGTCATCCGTCCCCAGCTCGAGGACGAACAGGTTGACGCGGTGGTCAAGAAGATCGAGGACCACATCACGGGTGCTGGCGGAGAGATCGTCCGGTCCGAGAAAAAGGGCAAGAAGCGCCTGGCATACGAGGTCAAGGACCAGCGGGACGGTCATTACGTGCTGCTCAACTTCAACCTCGATTCAGCTCGTCTGACCGAGCTGGAGCGGACGTTCCGGCTGGCCGAGGAGGTCGTCCGTCACCTCGTCCTGCGCCAGGAGGAGGTAGGTCCGATCATGCCCAAGCCGGCAGCTCTTCCTCCCGCCCCTGTGCCCGCCGAGGCCTAGCGACGTGAGCCGGCAGGTCGGCCCCGTACCCGGTTTTCTGACGGCCGTCGACCGCAAGGTCGCTGGCAAGGAGTCGTCCGGATGGCAATGAACCACATCGTGCTTGTCGGCACGATCGACCGAGCCCCCGAGCGGCGCACGACGCCCGAGGGGTATTCCATCACGACCTTCAGGGTCAAGGTGGTCAGGCCCTCCCGCCAGGAGGGAACGCCGCCGGGTGTCGATTTCATCCCGGTGATCGCCAGCCGCCGCATGGCTGACGTGGCGGCTGGTCTGGTCGCCGGGCAGATGGCCGCGGTCGAGGG
>JAJYIO010000286.1 GCA_021790035.1 bacterium
GGGGCTTGCCGGGCTGCTGGGCGACCGACGTGAACAGCACCTCGCCCAGCTCGGCCAGCGCCGGACCCACGTGATCGTGCCGACCCATGGACACGCCGCCGGTGGTCACCACGAGGTCCGCCTGGTCGAGGGCCTGGCGTAGTCGGTCGAGGGTCTGGTCGCGGTCGTCGGGACAGACACCCAGGTACACGGGATGCGCTCCGGATTCGAGGACCTGGGCGTACAGGCCGTATGCGTTGGAATTCCAGATCTGCCCTGGTTCCAGCTTGCGCTCGGGCCGGTCGGCCCCGGAAGCCCCGTCTGGCAAGAGCGTTCTTCTGGCTTCTTCCGGGCCTTCTGACGAGGGTGCCAGGGGATCCACCAGCTCTTCTCCCGTGCACAGGATGGCCACCCTGGCCTGGTTCACGACCCTGGCCCCCGATCGACCCAGCGCCGCCAGCAATCCGATCCTGGCGGGGGTCAGGACGTCCCCGCAGAGCAGCACCCGTTGTCCTGCCGGGACGTCGTGACCGGCTGGACGCACAAAATTGCCAGAGCGGCCCGCCGCGAGCACGATCACGCGGTCCTGGTCCTCGCGAGCGTCCTCCACGGGCACGATCGCGTCGGCACCCGGAGGAATCGGGGCACCGGTCATGATCCGCACCGCCTGGCCCCGGGTTAGAGGTGCCCCGCTCCAGGTCTGCCCCGCCGCCACCTCGCCGAGGAGCGCGAGCGAGACCTCCGGAACCGTCACGTCGGCGGACTGGACTGCATAGCCATCCATGGCCGAGCTGTCGAACGGCGGGACATCCGCCGGCGCCACCACGTCCTCGGCCAGAACCCGGCCCAGGAGATCGGGCAAGGTCACCCAGGATCCGGGCAATGACCCGCCGGTGCGCTCCCGGACCACGCGGTGGGCGTCCTCGACCGGGATCACGCCCTCGCCTTCTCGTCCTGGCGTGGCCAGGGAACCGAAACGACGTCGCCGAAGCAGATGCCCAGATCCCTGGCCGCGCAGACGAGCTCGCCCTCGGGATCGACATGCTTGAGCTGTCGGATGGCCTCGGCAATCGGAACGGGCACGATCGCCGTCCCGCGGAGGGCCACCAGATGATCGAACTTGCCGTCGGCGATCGCGTGGACGGCCTCGACCCCGTACCGCGTCGCGAGGACGCGGTCGAACGAGGTGGGCGAGCCCCCCCGCTGGACGTGTCCCAGGACCGTCACGCGGGTCTCGAGACCCGTCTTGCGCACGATCTCGTCGCCGACCTTGGGACCGATTCCGCCCAGGCGCCGGACGCCCGCTGCCGGGTTCCATTCCTGGTACACCGGCTCGCCATCCAGGGGGCGGGCGCCCTCGGACACGACCACGAGCGAATAGCTCTTGCCGTGCGCGTATCGCTCGTTGACGTACTCGGCGATCTTGCCGAACCCGAAGGGGATCTCGGGGATCAAGATCGCGTTGGCCTGGCCGGCAATGCCGCTGTGCAGGGCGATCCAGCCGGCATCGCGGCCCATCACTTCGACGACCATGACCCGGTGGTGAGCCTCGGCGGTGGTCGTGAGGCGATCGAGGGCCTCGGTGGCCGTCTGGATGGCGGTGTCGAATCCGAAGGTCTGGTCTGTCGCCATGAGGTCGTTGTCGATCGTCTTTGGTACGCCGACCACGTTCAGTCCGAGCTGGCTCAGGCGATGGGCGATGTTCATCCCCCCATCCCCACCGATCGCCACCAGGCAATCCACGCCCGCCTTCTTCAGGTTGTCGACGGCCTCGCCCGACCGGTCCACCAGCTCGACGTGGCCGTCGCGTTCGATGGGGTAGGAGAAGGGGTTGCCTCGGTTGGTGGTGCCGAGGATGGTTCCTCCGATGGACGCGATGCCATGCACCTCGTCCGATCCCAGCTTGACGAAGTCCTCGTGCAGCAATCCCTCCCCGCCATCCTTGATCCCTATGACCTCCCAGCCGTAGGTCTCGGCCGTCTTGACAACGCCCCGGATGACCGCGTTGAGGCCGGGAGCGTCGCCACCGCCCGTCATGACGGCAATCTTACGAACCATCTGCTAGACTCCTGAATGCTCGGTACCTCATGGCATCTTAGCAGGGAGGGTACACCTTGGTGGCATCTCGCGTCCTGTCGAACCAGAAGCGTCATGATTCCCCCGCCTGGCGGCAGGCCATGACGGTTCGGCTGGATTACAACGCCATGATGGCTGCCACGGTCGGAAAACCGTCTGGACTCGCGGTTCAGGACCTGAATGGGCTGGCCGGAAAGCTCGCCGCCGCCCATCGCCAGATCGTGGAGCGGACCGGGCCCGGGGCTGATTTTCTGGGCTTCCTCGATCTCCCCTACCAGGACGACACCGCCCTCGACCGTATCGTCGCGACGGCCGATCGCCTGGCCAAGCTGGGCGATCGTCACGTCGTCCTCGGCATCGGCGGCTCCTACCTCGGTGCGCGTGCCGTCCTCGACGCCCTCGGAGACCCGCTGCACAACGAACGCGGCCGCCTGGCCCGCAATGGTCGGCCGCGCCTGTACTTCGAAGGCAATAACCTCGATCCCGATTCGATGCGGGCCCTGATGGATTTTCTTCCAGCTGGCCGCCCGGCGGAGGCCGAAGCGGGATTCACCGTCAACGTCATCAGCAAGTCCGGCACGACGCTCGAGACGGCTGTTGCATTCAGGATCCTGCGCCAGCGGCTGGCGCAGGCGTACGGGGACAGGTATTCCGAGCGCATCGTCGCGACCACCGATGCCAGGCGCGGGCTCCTCAAGGAGCAGGCGGATCGCGAGGGTTTCGAAACCTTCGTCATCCCCGACGACGTCGGCGGGCGATTCTCGGTTCTCACTCCGGTCGGTCTCCTGCCTGCCGCGATTGCGGGAATCGACATCAAGGAGCTCGTGGCCGGGGCGCGCTCCATGGCCGAGCGCTGCAAGTCCACCGACTTCCTGTCCAATCCGGCATACCTGTACGCCGCGCTGCAGCACCTGTCGGAGGAGCGCGGGCGCAACATCTGGGTGATGGTGGCGTGGGGCAAGGCCCTCGAGGGGCTCGCCATGTGGTACGACCAGCTCTCGGCCGAGAGCCTGGGCAAGGCCGGCCGCGGCCGGATCCCGCTGGCCTCGGTCAACACCCGCGATCTGCACTCGCGGGGCCAGGAGCTCCAGCAAGGCCCGCGATCGGTCGTCGTCACCAACCTCTGCGTCGATCGTTATGCGCCGGATCACCCCATGCTGTGGGATGCCGGCGATCCCGATGGGCTCAACTACGCGGCAGGCAAGACCATGGGGCAGATGCTGGCGGGGGCCCGGCAGGCCGTCACGTTTGCCTACTCTCGCGACCAGCGGCCCTCGATGACCCTGCATCTGCCCGAACTCAATGCGTACACGCTCGGGCAGGTCTTCTACCTCTTCGAGCTAGCCACGCTGGTCGAAGGCTACATGGCCGGCATCAACCCGCTCGATCAGCCCGGGGTCGAGGACTACAAGAAGTTCATGTTCGGGCTCCTGGGCCGCACCGACATGGCCCAGTGGAAGCGCGAGTTCGAAAAGGCGCCCACGACCGATCCCGCGTTCGTACTCTAGAACGCTCGGGTTGCGGACCTGGCCTGCCTGACGCCGACGCGCCAGGCGGTCGCAGTTTGGCCCGCGTCGCCGCCGCCGGTTCTCCAACCTTAAGAGTCATTTAATGCCGCCTTGGTCCAGGAACCCGCAGATCGCGGCCATAAAGGCATCAAGGAGGTAGCAGGCTCATGCGAACCAAGGCGATCGCTTTCCTGGCAGCGGCAGTGTTCGTGGCCGGTTGCGGGAATAGCACGCCGAGTAGCCCGGCGGAGCCGCTCGGATCCTCTTCCTATGACACCGTGGTCGCCACGCCCGCTCCGTCGACGTATACGAGCACGCTCGGTACCTCGCCGGTGGTCACCGACCCGGCGACCGATGCCTACACCGTGACGTATCCGTCGACCGACAGCACGGCGATCTCGTCCGCGACGGATAGCACGACGGTCACGGACCCGGCGACCGACAGCACCGTCACGTCACCGGCGACGAGTTCGACTCCGATCACGGAGCCCACCAGCGAGCCGCTGCCGCTCGGGACGCTTCCCCCTGCGTTGAGCCCCTCGCCGGCTCCGTCATTCGCCCCGATGCCGCCGGCCCCCTTGCCGAGCGCCACGCCGGCTCCGGCGTCCCTTCCCGATGGGGTCTCCTACCAGGTCGTCAACCAGTGGACGACCGGATGGTCGCTCTTCGGAACCCAGCAGGCACACGTCGATCTTCTGGTCAACTACTTCCCGCAGTCGTTCCTGGCCCCCGACTATCTCGTGGCGACCGTCACCTGCTTCGGCACGGACGCGGCGACGTTGATGGACCAGTACCGCGTGCTGCCGCCCGTGAACGGCAGCCTGATCACACCGCC
>JAJYIO010000287.1 GCA_021790035.1 bacterium
CTCGGACAGCCAGAAATCATCCACGCGGCCGGTGCGCACCGAGTCGTAGAGCTTGTTGAAGCGCAAGAGGTGCGACTTGGTTCGCTTGACCGCGTACTCGACCATCGTGCCCGTCTTCATTATGAAAGCCCAGTCCGAGGACGGCGCCAGCAGGAGCTCCCGGGCCATCTGGTTCAGGGCGCGCTCCTCGATGCCGTTGCCGTCGGACTCGATGCGGGAGAGCTCGATCATGCGTTCCGAGGCCTTGTGGAGGTGCGGATAGACCCACTCGTTGGTGTCGTTTAGCCAGAACGAAGCGTAACCCTCGGCACCCCAGCTCGAATACGAGGGCTGGCAAACCTGCTGGGTGGGCTCGCGATCGAGGTATTCGGCCGGCGTCGTGAGCTTCAGGATCTTCGAATCGCAGCTCACCTTGCGCAGCAGGTAGTTCAGCCAGTTGGGGCCCTCGAACCACCAGTGGCCGAAGAGTTCGGCATCGTAAGGGGAGATCACGATCGGCGTGCGGCCCATCGACGTGAACAGGTAGTCGGCCTGGCGCTCGCGGCACCACAGGAAGTGGCCGGCGTGCTCCGCGGCCTTCTGATCGGCCCAGTACGGATCGTACGGTTGCTTCTGGTCGGTCTTGCCGGTGACCCGGTAATACTTGACGCCGGTATTCTTGCGATCGCCGGTGGGCTGGATATACGGTGCGATGTAGTTGATGTCGAGGTCGTAGCCGATATCGCGGTAGAACTCGCGGTAGATGTAGTCGCCCGGGTACCCTTCTTCCTTGGACCAGACCTGGCGACTCGACTCCTGATCCCGTGCGAACGCGGCCACGCCGGTCCCCGGGCAATAGATGGGCGCGTGGACACCGTAGCGGGGCCGCGGGGTGGCGTTGGCCACGCCGTGGGAGTCGGTGAAGAAGTACCGGATTCCGGCCTCGGCCAGGACCTTGTCGACACCCGGAAAGTAGCCGCACTCCGGCAGCCAGATGCCCCGCGGAGAACGCCCGAAGTGATGGCGGTAGTGGTTCGCGGCCACGTGGATCTGGGCCCGCACCGCCTGCGGGTGAATCTGCATGAGCGGCAAGAAACCGTGCGTGGCCCCGCAGGTGACGATCTCGAGCACGCCCAGATCCTGGAACTTCTTGAAGGCCGTGATCAAGTTGCCGTGGTACTGGTCCTTGAAGACCGAGCGCGTCTTCTTGAAGCGATCCAGGTAGTAGCTGGCAAGGTAGCGGAAGTGCGGATCCATCGCGGTCCGCTTGACTTCCTTCTCGCAGAGCTCGATCAGCTCCTCGATCTGCCGCAGGTACCGGCTCTGCAGCAGCTCGTCGGCCAGCATCGACACCAGGGGCGGCGTCAGGGACATCGTGATCCGGAAGTCGATGCCGTCGTCGACCAGGCCCTGGAAGACGTCGATCAGCGGGATGTAGGTCTCGGTGATCGCCTCGTAGAGCCAGTCTTCCTCCAGGAAGTGGCTGTGCTCGGGATGTCGCACGAAAGGCAGGTGCGCGTGCAGCACCATCGCCAGATATCCGCTGGCCATTTCGTCCTCTTGCTGGCTCGTCAGGAAGCCGGGTTAGAGCCGGAATCCTGAGCTGGTGTCGGCGTCCTGGTTGATGACGTTCACTCGGGGATCTCCGGTCGTGTCACGTTGAACCGTGATCGTGATCCGGCGCTCGTCGTCGCCGTCGGCGTTGATGGCGCGTATGGGCAGGGGGTGCAGGCCGTCAGGGAGGTAAAACCGGAAGCTGAACGTGCCGTCCGGCCGCAGGTCCACGCGCTCGCCGCGCAGGGTGACCCGGGCATCGGGCTCGGTGGCGCCGTATACGATGAGTTCGGCGTCGGCGATCAGCCAGAAGTCCTTCTTGCGGGCTCCGGGCCGGTTCTCCGAGGCTCCCAGCGACCAGCTCCCGACGCTCTGCGAGCCCACGCCACTCGGACCGGCCACCCCCAGGGGTGACGGGCCGCCCGGCGCCTGGGCCTCGGGTCGCAGCGCCATCGGCATCTCGCCGCTCCAGGGGCCCGACAGCCTCGGGCCGAAGGTCGGTCGGCGCGCCCCCACAGGTTCGGCCGGGACGGCCGGGAATGCAAGGAGCGGCGGCGGGGCTTCCCGCGTGAGAGGAGTGATCACGGCTTCCCACTCGGCCACGGGCGGCAGCGTGGTGCGGGGGCGATCCTGGATCTCGTCCTCCGCCAGAGGGAGCGTGACGAAGCGATCCGCCACGACGTCGCTGGGCTCGCCCCGGGGAACGTCGACGACGTTGGTCTGGGCCACCTTGGTGTACGTGCCGTCCCGGTGCTGCAGGGCGACCTCGACCCGGTACCGCCGGCCATCCGAGGGCAGGCGGAGATACCAGGAGCGGGCGACCTTGGGCACCGCGACGTCGTAAAAGGCCGAAGGATCCGTGCGCTCGAACCCGCCGAGCTCCTGGACGCGCAGGAGGAGTCGGTAGTCCCCGTGATCGCGGGCGCGCTGCACCGTGGTGTGGGAGAGGTCCCAGTAGGCGTAGACCCAGTACGGATCGCGAACCATGAGCACGGCACGATCCTCGTCGTATCCCATGGGCAGCTCTCCGAGCCCCTCGTCGACCGAGAGCAGCTCGTCGATCTTGGTGGTCTTCTTGAAAGCCGGCTGGTCTGGCTCGGCAGGAGCGGCTTCGGGAGCCTCGGCGGCCTTGAGCACGGTCCTGGTCTCGGCGGCGCTGTCGTCGGCCCTGGCTTCCTCCGTGAGGGGGGGCGCGGGAACCTTGGCCGCGACCGGGGCGGGACTGGCCTTTGCCGGACCCTTCCTGGTGCCGTTGTGGCTCTTGTCCGGAGTCTTGTCCGGAGTCTTGGCCGAAGTCTTGTCCGGAGTCTTGGCCGGCGGGCCGGCAGTATCCGCCGCGGCGGGAACGACCTTGTCGACGCTCTTGGCCGAGCGCGGGACCGGGCCCGACTTCTTGTCGACCCGGATCGCCGGACTGGCCGTGGGGACTTCCGCCCTTACGGCCGCCTCCGGGGCCGCGGGTTGCGGCTCGGCAGGGGGAACGGCGACCGCAGCCTCGGACTTGCCGTTGAGGCGCGAGGTGCCGTTCTTGGCCGCCGCCTTGCTGGTATCGGCCTCGCCACGGGCGCTCTTGCGGCGCAAGGGCTGGGTGAGCTGCTGGAGCCGGCTGACCAGTTGCTCCTTGGTCCAGGCGCTGACGCCCTTCAAGCCCTTCTCCTTGGCAACGGCCAGGAGCTCTTTCTTGGAAAGCTTGCTCAGATTCTCGTCCACACCGGGTCTCCAGGTTGATAATTTTTTTGAAGGGGTCTTGATGCGCGAAACGGCGGGCTTGGCCACCCGCCGTTGGATATCCAAGGTCAAGCTACCACCAAGGATGGAGTAAGACAAGTCGGTAGATCTTTACCAGAGAGGGAAACCCAGCATTGAGAGATATGAAGGACTCGGCCCTGCAGGTGGCTTCGTGTCGCGGGTACAAGTCGTTTGGCATGGCTGGCCGCCAAAGGGGCAACACGATCCTCATCAGCGCGATCCTGGTGCTCGCGCTGACCGTCGGTATGCTGACGATCACGCGCCTCTTGACCGCGCAGATCGCGGCCCAGGGCCCCGAGCGCGAATTACTGGGCGAGCAGGCCTCCGCGCTGTGCCTTTCGGGGCTGGCGGAGTGGGCCAAGACCAACCCGCAGGCGACTCAGACGTATAGCGACATCCCGACTCCGGAGGCCACGGACAGCGGAGCCGTGGGCAGTCCTCCCTGGCCCTGGCCCTGGAACTGGCCTGCGCACAGCATCGTCGTCACGCTCACGACATCGGCCCCGCCCCTCTACACCGTATCGGTCGGGGCCGCGATGGGCGGCCTGTACTGGCCCGGGTCGGTCACGCGCTACGTCCAGGCGACCTTGAACTGTCCCGGGGCCCCGGGCACGCCCTGCAGCTCCTACGTCGTGACCCAGCGATGAGACGCGGATTTTCGCTGCTCGAGACGACCTTTTCCGGGGTCATCTTGATGATCGGGATGATGACGCTCATCGCAATCGGGCACAATCTCGCGACCCAGCTCACGGTTCTGCGGGATTCGATGGGAGAGCCGGCCATCGCCGAGTCCCTGGTCGACGCGGAGATCCAGGCGATCGAGGCTCCGGCCAGCCACCCTCCGGCCGCGCCGCTTGTCGCGCCGATCGGGCTGGCCGCCACCGGATCCGCCGGGGTACAGAACGTCTACGAGGTCAAGGGTTCGGCCGCGACGCAGATCGCCAGCGGCCTGTGGTGCTACCAGATCAGCGCCTATTTCGATGGCCAGCCGCTCCAGGCCGCCTCGCCCAGCGTCATCTTCAGCGGCGGGAGCGCGGTCGTTCCCCACGCCGTCTATGCGCCCCCCGTCGAGGTCTGCCGGCAATGAGCGCTGCACGAAACGCCACCTG
>JAJYIO010000288.1 GCA_021790035.1 bacterium
CTCGACCGGGGCCATGAAGTGGAAGGACAGACCGCTGGTGTCGTGGTCCTCGAGATAACGCCGGGCCTTCGCCATCACGGCGGCGTCATGCGAACGGTTCTTGTCGAGCCAGAAGACGGCCGGAGCTCCCGTCGCTCGGGCACGGTTGACCGCAAGCTTGACCCAGTCCTGGATCGGGATGTCCCGGACCCGCGACATGCGCCAGATGTCGCCAACCTCGACCTGGTGCTCCATGAGGACCTTGCCGCCGGCGACGACCCGAACGACGCCGCTGGCCGGAAGCACGAAGGTGGTCGGGTGCGAGCCGTACTCCTCGGCCTTCTGGGCCATCAGACCCACGTTGGGAACCGATCCCATCGTGGCCGGGTCGAGGGCGCCGTTCCGCTTGCAGTCCTCGATGATCTCCCGGTACATCGTTGCGTAGCAGCGATCGGGAATCATGGCCACCATGTCATGAAGCTGGCCATCCGGGCCCCACATCTTGCCCGAGTCACGGACGACGACGGGCATGGAAGCGTCGATGATGATGTCGTTGGGGGCGTGGAGATTGGTGATACCGTTGCCGGAATCCACCATCGCCAGGGCCGGACGGCTCGCGTAGGCGGCCTGGATGTCGGCCACGATCTCGGCCTTCTTGGCCTCAGGGAGTCCCTCGATCTTCTTGTAGAGGTCGCCCAGGCCCAGGTTTGGATTGACGCCGAGTTCCCTGAACGCGGCCTCGTGCTTTGCGAACACATCCTGGAAGAAAACCGACACCGCATGGCCGAACATCACGGGATCGGAGACCTTCATCATGGTCGCCTTGAGGTGCAAGGAGAGCACGAGACCATCCTCAAGGGCCTGCTCCATCTGCTCGGCATAGAAGGCACGCAGGGCCCCGACGCTGAGGAAGGTTCCCGAGAGGATCTCGCCCTCGAGAGCCGTCAGCCCCCGCTTGAGGACCGTCGTCTGGCCTCCGGAAACGAACTCGATAGCAAAATCGCCACCGTTCTCCAGGACGACGGACTTCTCGTTGCCATAGAAATCACCAGTCGTCATGTGGGCGACATGCGACCGGGAGTCGGGCGACCACGCGCCCAGGCGGTGGGGATTCTTGCGCGCGAAGCGCTTGACCGAAAGAGGGGCCCGGCGGTCCGAGTTGCCTTCGCGGAGCACCGGGTTGACCGCGCTCCCCAGGACCTTGGCATAGCGGGCCTGGATCGCCTTCTCGGCATCGTCTTTGGGGTCTTCGGGGTACTCGGGGACGCGGTAGCCCTGAGAGCGTAACTCCGAGATGGCTGCCTTCAGCTGCGGCAGGGAGGCACTGATGTTGGGAAGCTTGATGATGTTGGCCTCGGGGTCCTGCGTGAGTTCGCCCAGATAGGCCAGATCATCCGGGATTCGCTGCTCTGCCGTCAGCTCGTCGGGGAAGGTCGCGAGGATCCGGCTGGCCAGCGAGATGTCTCGCGTCGCGACCTCGACTCCGGTCCCCTGCGTGAAAGCCTGGACGATCGGGAGGAGGGAGTAGGTAGCCAGTGCCGGGGCTTCGTCGACTTCGGTCCAGATGATCTTGTGCGTGGGCATGTTCGTCGTGCTTTCTCCCTGGTTCGCTGCGACAACGGGGAACCTGGTGTGGCGATCGAAGCGCTCTTGCTCCGGTCGACGGCAAGTTCCGAACGTTTCGGGGCCGCATCCGCGAGGCCCGGAAACCATTTCCCCCGCAGATCGAGTTCAGTCCTGGATTGTTGCCGGGAGTCCAGTATACAAAGGAGCAAAAATCGGCGCCAGCACACGGAACCACGATCGTACGCAAATGCAGGACCCGAACGGTCCACGCAGCCGGTCGCGGGCATGTCGGGGGGGCGATGGCATCGCGCGCCTTGCGGACACAGCACGACAGGAACTCCGACCCGGGCCCCGAGCGGTGCGAGAGGCCGGGCCCGGGCGAGCTCAGGCCAGCGGATGCCAGGGCGGCAGCCGCGCCGGTTCCTGCGCGAGAAGGGCCGCCTGGTCGGCGTCCAGGAACCGGCGATGCACGACGATCGCGTAGACGTATTCGTCGAACCAGGCGTCGGTCATCATGAAATAACCCTTGTTACCGTAGTCCTCGCCCCAGCTGTTCTCTATCTTCCACTTGGTCGGCCGGTCTTCCACCAGATCGACGCCAAGCAGCACCATGTTGTGCGTCAATCGGGCCTGCAGGAACTGCATGCGCCGGGCTCGATCCATCGAAAACGCGCTGTTGAAGAGGAGATCGTATTCGAGAACGCCGGGGTCCAGGATCCCGAGCTTGCGGCTCGACATCTGCGTGACATCGCAGCCGAAAAGAATGGCTTGCTTGTCCTTGAGGGTGCGGATCGCCAGATCCTTGAGCGCGACCATCGGCACGTTCAAGAAGATCCCGGGATCGCCCTCGACCACGTTGTTGAACTGCTCGATGCAGAACGTCCGGTGATAGGGCGTGCTTTCGAGTGGCGAACTCATCACCCACACATATTCGTCGACATCGATGCCCACGATCTGCTGGTAGAAGTCTCGAGGCGTCAGGTCGCGATGGGCGTGGAACTTCTTCTTCTTGTCGCGGTAGGTGAAGTCGAAGCGCTCCGGGGGCTCGCCGAGCAGGATGCAGAGGATGCGGTAGATGTCGATGAGAGCCGTGCGCCTGGCTCGATCGATATCCGCGATCGAAGCGCCGGCCCGATGAAGCTCGAACACGACGGCCGCGGCCTCGCGCAGCTTGTAGTCCATGATCTTGTTGAGGAACGCCGAATCGCCGAGGTTGAAAGTATCGGCCATCGCCGACTTCGGAGCCAGGCCGTACTTGCGGATCAGACTGGCCACCATGTGCCACTCGCCGCCGTCCGGACTCGGTTCGCGCAGCAGGTAGTCGACCTCGCGATCGTCCGTGGGTCGGTCGCGCAACGCGACGATCGCCGTCAGAAACCGGTTGGCCTTCTCGAGGCGATCCCAGAAGACGAGGTAGTTCTGCGAGAACTCGAAGTTCTCCACCTTGAGCTTGTCGATCACGTGGATCCGGAGCCAGTTGAGGCTGGCGAACATCCAGCAGAAGCCGGCGCGCTTCTGGTTGGTGATCGCTCCCCCGGTCACTTCGTGCGAGAACTGCCAGTCGATGCCCGCGAGCAGTCGACGGTTGAGAGCGATCTCCTCGATGTTGCCCTGCGAGCACGCGTTCATCGCCAGACGGTGGGCCGGATTGGAAGCAAACTCGGCCCGACATGAAGCCAGGATCTCGGGGGAGATCGCAGCGGTATCGGCCGTGACCGGCGAACCGGGAACTGGGGTAGCCGTGGCGCGAGGCATGGTCGCCCTCCTGTGGATCGAGCCCATCCTACCCTGCCACGGTCCCTACAGCCACCCGGATCTGCCCTGCCAGCCCCCACACCGGCTCGACCGGGATGTGAACAGGAAACATCGCCCTTCCGGCGGATCTACCTGCTGGCGAACGAGAAGGCGGCCGCTTCGAGCAGCTCGTGACGGCGGTAGGGCTTGCGCAAGAACCCGCTGGCACCTGCTGCCAAGGGCAGGCGCTCGTCGGCCGACCCCGAGACCACGAGGATCGGGATCTGGCCCAGCCCTGGATGCGCCCGGACGGACCGGATGAGCTCGATTCCACCCACGCCTGGCATGTCGAGATCCGTGATGATGAGGTCCGGTATCCTCTCGACCGTCGCCATCACGGCGAGGGCCTCCTCGGCCGAAGCCGCCGTGAGGACGCTGGCGCCCTGAGAGCGCATGGTCACCTCTACCAGGTTGCGGAGCAGAACCTCGTCGTCGACCGCAAGGACCGTGAGCAGGTGCCACGGGATGTCGGGGAACGGGGCTCGATAGGCGGTGCGTTCAATCATCTCTACTGGAACGATGACACCTCGACGTTTCAAATGGTTCTCGGCCAGAGGTGCTGTTCACGCGCTCGGGATGGATTTTTGTAAAGCTTCCGGATCACGATGCCGGGAGTAAGGGGGTCAGGTTTGCGGTAGGATGGCATTCATCTGGAAAGGAACGATGAAACATGCCGCGCAAAGCCAGGACCGAGAACAGCAAGACCACAACCAAGCCGACCAGGGCTGCAGCGAAGGCTACGCCGGCGCCAAAGCGTGGCGCCAAGACCGCTTCTCGCACCCGACGCAGCCCATACGATCTGGTTCAGGCCCTGCGGGTCGAGCGCGACCAGATCGCGGAATCGTACGGGGCGCGTATCGCGAAGCTCGACCAGCGCATCGCGGAACTTGAAGCGAGGCACGCGGATCGCATCCGGATCGCCGAACTCCTCGAGAGCAAGACCGCCGAAGAGATCGAGCGCGACGAGCTGGCCGTTCGGCAGCAGCTCGCGCTCCTCAAGAAGGCCCGCAAGGCCGCCGGAAGCTCCCGGTAGTCCAGCCCGGACCTCTGC
>JAJYIO010000289.1 GCA_021790035.1 bacterium
GAGCCCACCGACGACCACCGCCCCGATGGACAGGAACCCAAGGGCGATGCCCATCGACCAGCCGGGCTGGTGGGCTTTCTCGGCCAGGTGCGGATCGCGCGAATCCCCGGCGAAAACGAGCATCAACAGGCGAACCGAATAGAACGCCGTGAGGAACGCGGTCACCCAGGCCAGCGCGAGGACGACGGGCATCTGGTGGTTGGCGAGCGACAGGATGATCGCATCCTTGCTCACGAAGCCCGACAACGGCACCAGGCCGGCGTTGGCCAGCGCCGCGATCCCGAATGCGATCGCCGTCCCCTTGAGCTGCGGGACCTTCCAGAGGCCGCCCATCCGTGAAAGATCCTCTTCGCCGTGGAGGGCGTGGATCACGGCACCCGCCGACAGGAAGAACAGACCCTTGAAGAAGGCGTGGGTCACCAGGTGGAAGATGCCGTAAGCGTATGAACCTGCCGCCAGGGCCATGAACATGTAGCCGAGCTGGCTGATGGTCGACCAGGCGATGACGCGCTTGATGTTGGTCTGAGCGCAGGCCACCGTTGCCGCCATCAGCGCGGTGACGCCGCCGATGAGCCCGATGACCGGCAGGGCGTAGTGGGAGAGCTCGTAGATGACGTGCATCCGACTGACCATGTAGACGCCGGCCGTGACCATCGTGGCGGCGTGGATCAGTGCCGACACCGGGGTAGGGCCGGCCATGGCGTCGGGGAGCCATACGTGCAGCGGAATCTGCGCCGACTTGCCCACCGCTCCGACGAACAGCAAGAGAGCGATCGCCGTGGCCGTCGGTCCGGACAGGACCGAGACGACGCCTGGCAGCTTGAGCAGGTCGAACGTCGGGCCGCCCGTCGGCACCAGGGACCACCACAGCAAGAACATGCCGAGCAGGAAGCCGAAATCGCCGACGCGGTTGACCACGAAGGCCTTGAGGCCAGCCGTCGCCTTGACCCCATCGTCGAACCAGAACCCGATCAGAAGGTAGGAGCAGACGCCGACGCCTTCCCAGCCCACGAACATCAACACCAGGTCGCGAGCCATCACCAGAACCAGCATCGCAGCCAGGAAGAGATTGAGGTAGGCGAAATAGCGCGCGTAGCCCACGTCCTCCGCCATGTAGCCGATCGAGTAGAGGTGGATGAAGGAGCCGACCGTCGTCACGACCAGCACCATGACCATCGACAGGGGATCGAGCATGAAGGACCAGTGGACGTCCAGGCCACCCGCGCTGAACCACGGTCCGAGGTCGACCGTCACGAGGCGGCTGCCGGTGGGCTGCATCATCTGGGCGAAGAGCGCCCATCCGATGGCGGCGCTGGCAAAGGGCAGCACGACGCCGATGAGCGAGACCAGCGTGCGGACCGCGGGACCGGGCCCGCCGGCGACAACCGGCTCGTGCGCCGAGCCACCCGCGGCCCCGGCGATGGCCGCCGGAGCATGGCGACGGGCCGTGGCGACCGACAGCGCGATCGCGCCGTTCAGCAGCGCCCCGAGGAGCGGCAACAAGACAATGGCGAGCAGCCAGTACTCGGACATGCGGCTACTCCCTCATCTGGCCGAAGACGTCCACGTCGAGCGTCTCCTTGTTGCGGAACAGCAAGACCACGAGCGCCAGCGCGACTGCGGCTTCGGCGGCTGCGACGGCGATGACCAGAAGCACGATGACCTGTCCACCGTAATGCCCCCACTGGCGGGAAAAGGTCACGAACGCCAGGTTGACCGCGTTCAGCATCAGTTCGATGCACATCAGCACGGTGAAAAGGTTGCGTCTGGCGACGAACCCGGCCGCGCCGATGAAGAACAGCGCAGCTGAGACCATCAGATAGGCAGCAGCCGGGATCATCCGTCGAGCCTCCGCTTGGCCAGGGCGACCGCACCCACCATCGCCACGGTGAGGAGCAAGCTCACGAGTTCGAACGGCATGCTCCAGACACCGAAGAGCTTCAAGCCAAGGTCGTAGAGACTGCCGAATCCCGTCGCTACCGCGGGAAGCGGCGCCGGAGCGACCTGCCAGATCGCCCACGTCATCGCTCCGAATGGCAAGGCTGCGACGACCAGGGCGAAGAGCGTCCGTGGCACCGCGTTCTTCTCGTACTCGAGATCCTCGGCCCTGACGTTGAGCAACATGATCACGAACACGATGAGCGCCAGGATCGCACCGGCATACACGAGGATCTGCAGGATCGCCACGATCGGCGCGGTCAGGAGCGCATAGAGGCCTGCGAGGGCGATCATCGCCACGATGAGCGAGAGCGCGGACGCCAGGGGATGGCGACGCAGGACGGTCGAAATGGCGGCCACGACCGCGATCGCCGAGAGGATTGCAAAGAGGACTGCGTGAACCATGCTTCGTCTTGTGCCGCAGATGTTGCCCGAGCCTCCCCGGACCTACCGGACTATCTTACAATGTCGGAGCCGATCCCGCGTGGGTGCCCCAGCCCATCGAGGGCGCCCGGCTTGGGTGGATCGGGTCCAGGAAGTCGCACCGGGCCCGGTAGCGCGGCGCAAAGACCGCGCAGATGGCCCGCTTTTGACCGCAGGTGGTCTACGTTGTTGACCCGATCTGGCGCGAGGTCGCCGAGCGGGAAGCGGAACACCAAGGAAGCGCGAAGTCGGTTCTCGGCGTCGGTCGTGGACGTCGCGGGGCAAGGGTGCTAGTCTGCCGCCATGCAACGATCCGGCCGACTTGCCGGCGGCCTCTTGCCCGTGTCTGTTGCCATGGCCACGTACAACGGCGAGCGATTTCTCGAAGAGCAGCTCGCGAGCCTGGCGGGGCAGACGCATCTTCCTCGCGAACTGGTGATCTGCGACGACGGCTCGACCGACCGTACCGCGGATATCGTGACGGAGTTTGCCCGATCGGCGCCGTTCGCGGTGCGCTTCGTCCGGAACGAGATGCGCCTCGGCTATGCGGAGAATTTCTTCAAGGCCGCGCGCCTGTGCCAGAGCGAGGCGATCGCATACTGCGACCAGGACGACGTCTGGCTTCCGCGCAAGCTCGAGGTCTGCGTTCGCCGGCTCGCGGAGCCGGGGGTGCTGGCCGTGGTCCATGACGCCCGGGTCGTGAACGCCGAGCTTCATCCGGTGGGAAGGTTCCTGCGCACCGGCCGCAAGCCATGGGTGCGCCGGGCCCGATTCCCCGACACGGGGACCCAGTGGGGACAGGGGACGCAGGGGTTCCGCATCGTCTTCCGGCGGGAGATCCTGCCCGCAGCAGAGGTCGGTCGGCCACCCGATGCCAATGCCCCCGACCAGCCGATGACGCACGACGAATGGGCTCACTGGCGCGCTCTCTGGCTGGGGACGGTCGCCTTCGTACGCGAACCCCTGGCCCTCTACCGCCAGCACGAAGCCAACGTGGCCGGTGCACCGAGAACCCTGACGGTGGCCCGGTTGGCCCGGGGGGCTCTGGCCTCGGACTATCGCCAGCAGGCGCACATGGCCCGCCAGTATGTCGATTACCTCGTCGGGCCTGGCGGCGGTTTTCCGGCGGCCCCGCGCGCCGTCCGGTTTTACCAGGAGCTGGCCCGGATGCTCGATCGGAGGGCGGATATCTACGAGGCGATGGTGGCCGGTCAGTCTCGCGGGAGGACGATCACCCGGTTTCTCGTCTTGGCCCTGGGTGGCGCCTACCTGCGGGCTTCGCGCCCACGCTTCGGCCTGGTCGCGCTGGCCAAGGACCTGATGTTCGCCATGGTGGGGCAAGGGGCGATCGAGCGGGCGGCCAGCGGCCAGGCCAAGACGGCTGGCGGCTAGACCTGTTTCAGGTTGACCTGACCCCGGCTCACGTCCGCGTCCCTCGCCTCACGTACGGAAGTACGCTTCGGTCCTCAGGCCTTGTGCGCCTCGCATCCGGACCGATCTGCTCGGTCTCGCTACGCGAGCCGTGAATAATCCAGGCTAGCGGGCCTCGGCCCACTGCGACGGGGTTGCCAGGAGCTGCTCCTTGTGGACCAGGAAGTCGGACCGGTCGAACTCGGCGAAGGCGTAGATACCGGAGTCCATCCGGATGGCATCGACCGGGCAGGCCTCGACGCAATAACCGCAGAAGACGCACTTGAGCAGATCGATGTCGAACTGCACCGGGAATTTCTCGATGGTCGGATCGGGATGCTCGCCGGCCACGATGTTGATGCAGCGCGCCGGACAGGCCGTCGCGCACATCATGCAGGAGGTGCACTTGGGCGATCCGTCCGGGCGCGGCACCAGGCGGTGCTTGCCCCGGTAGCCCGGAGGCATGATCTTCTTCTCCTCGGGGTAGTTGGTCGTCTGCACCCCCCGAGGATCGCGCAGATTGGTACCGGCGTGCCGGACCGTGACGGCCAGGCCCTTGACGACGTTCCAGAGGTAGAACGCTTCGACGCCAC
>JAJYIO010000290.1 GCA_021790035.1 bacterium
TTCCCGAGCGCTCGACCCTGATTCCATGCCTGGATGAAGGGTACGCGCTCCAGCTGTTGCAGGTCGGCTCCGGGTCGCGCATGGAGCTCTATGTCCACCGCCTTGTGGCCCGCGTCCGCGGCCTCGAGATCCGCGAGCAGGTGATGTTCCTCGGCCTGGTCTCGCTCTCTGGGCCCCTCGCCTGCCACCGGGCCGCCCACGTGTTCGTGGGGATGAGCAAGCGCGAGGGCTTCTGCGTGCCGCTGGCAGAGAGCAGGCTGCTCGAGGTTCCTGTCGCGGGCCCTGACGCCGGCAGCATGCCCGAGACCCTGGGCGACGCGGGAATCCTGGTGCTGAGCAAGGCGATCGCCCCGGGCATGATCCTGCGCTAGAGTAGTATTGCTACACTGCGAACCGGCGTCGACGCCATGTCAACCGATCGAGGTGGAAGGTGCGTAGCTGTCGCTCCTGGCTACGCTCGCCAGCGCGTGGGCTGACGATGGCGGGAAGGCGCTGCGGAACACGCTCGCGCCCATGTTGATGTAAGCTATCGAATCCTCATTAAACATATCATTGACGCCGGCTGGCAGTCGCCTTAGCATGAACAGAAAAGGTGACGTACCGCTCAACATTCAAGGATGGGGGGGGCTTATGCGAGGTCGTATAATTCTTGTCACCGCCCTTGCCTATGGCGGGTTGTTGGGCGCCGGGGCCCGAGCCTGGGCGACACCTTCGTGGGCGCAGGCGGGGTTCGATGCTCAGGTCCCTGCTGGCGCCAGCGATCCCTGGGCGGTCATTTCGAACACTTGGGTCATCAACAACCAGGCCAATCTAACAAACGCCGTCCAGGAGGACTCCGATAGCGTGGAGGCGTGGATGGGAGATGGGCCCGGCTACATTTTCGCGGGCCAGGAGGAATGGGTCGACAGCACGTGGGGCTATCAGACGAACTTCTACACCTGCGCCATGACTACTGACGGCACCATCCACTGCTCTGAAGCCATCAACGCATCGCAGTACTATGGCGATCAGATTGCGCAAGCTTTTCAGCGCGCCTCCTTGGCCAGCGGCTCAAGTTCCTGGAAGAACATTCTTTGGTTGTCCGGGAACCCCATCTACACCTTCGGGCCGTGGCAGATCTACGGCAGCACCGCCAGCCAGGGCTCTGTTTATGAAAAGGCGAACAGCTCGGACAGCGGCACTGCATGTGAGCCCGCTGTTGTCACGGCCTCTTGGATGAATTTTCGCTACAACGATACGAGCGGCGGTAATGGGTTCCCCTCCACGTCGCCCGATAACTCTAATGGCTGCCATAACTCGGGTTACGTGCAAGGGGACCCCTCCTCGGGAGCGCAGGCCTGGGGTTGGATTTCGGTCATTTAGGCTATTAATCAAGGAGGTAAACCATGAACCGCAGCTTGGCCGCCAGAATCTCTCTCGTCGGCCTCATCGCCGGGTGCGGACTGACGCTTGACCCGCGCACCGCCAGCTCTCCCTCCCTGGGCTCCGCGATCACCTCGGACCGCGCCCTGCAGGTTGCGGAGGCCTACGCCGGCCCAAGCAGTCCGGCTTCGAGCCCGAGGCTCGTCGACATCGCCACGGCGCGAGCGGACTACCTCGGAGCCGACTACCATGATCCGCAGGTTCCCGACACTGAGAAATTCTTCGTCGTGGACCTTGATGCCGCAGGTTCAGGATTCGGCGCCTCGGGCCCGCAGGCAATGGGTGCCAGCACTCCTGGTCACCCGGCTCTAGAGTGCTTCTCGCACATGACGCTCGTCATCACCCAGGATGGCGGCCACGTGGTCGGCAGCGTGTCAAGGCCGTGCGCTTCCTGATCCTTGCGCTTCTCGCGCCCGTGGTGGCGGCCGCCATAGGCTCCTGCGCCGCGCTGAAGATCCCGCCGGGGGCCGGCTCGTCCGCTGGGGGAGCTGATGGGAGCTTTGTCCCGGGCGCTATGGGAGCGACTCCCCCCGACGTCAGCGTGGCGGTTACGCCGGACCCCCTCGTGATCGGCCAGCCCTTCACCGTTTCGGGGACCGCCGACCCAGGGGTCTTCCTGCCGATCGCTACTGTGTCCGTCCAACTGGTCGACCACCTGACCATGAGCTCCCTGACGATCCCGATTGCGACGGTCTCCGTTGCGACCGGCCGGTTTGAGTTCGACGGCATCCTTCAGGCGCGGTACGCGAGCGGTTCCCGCGTTATTGACATGACTGGCGTGTCCGACGGCACGAGTACGGGGAGCTTCCAAATTCTCGTCTCTGCCGGCTGGGCTGGCGGGGGCGGCGGCGAGGATGCCGGGCCGGGGACCACACTTGTCGTCTCCCCCTCTGCTTCCGCCTCGCCGGCGGCCGGTTCCTGAGGTTGGGGTCAGGCCCCGGCGCGGCTCTCTGCTCCGATCCGGCGGTCTACGCCACCCACTCTCCCAGGGCGAAGTTCCGTGCCAGGACGGCGAGCAGCACCGCCGAGTAGATGACGATCGCCCATGCCCACCGGGGGCGTTCGGCCAGCCAGCAACCCGCCGCCAGCGCCAGCGGGCCGATGCCGTAGACGTAGCGGGCCGCCGATCCGGCGTTGCCTGCCAGGAACAAGATGGCGAAGCTCACGCTCGTGTATGTCAGCGCGATCGCCGGCAGGCGGTTCCGGTATCGCCATACCAGGTAGACCCCGCCGAATACCAGCACGGCTGGCAGCATGCCTTCGCTCACCATCCCGTAGATCAGCAGGTGGAGGAAGCCGGCCACGTCGATCCCGACGCTGCGCTGCCAGGCGTGCTCGGCATGGAAGAAGGTCAGCGGATCCCCGAAGCGCCGCCACAACCAGGAGAAGTAGGCCAGCGTGCCGAGCGCCGGGGTGAAGGCCGCCGCCATCTCGGACCTGCCGCGGCGCTGCCGCGCGACCTCGAGGAGCAGGGCCGGGACGAGGGCGATCCCGGGCAGGCGCGAGGCGGTGGCCAGGATACCCCAGCAGGCCGCCAGGCCAAACCTGCCCCGCCAGGCCGAGAACAAGGTGGCCAGCGTCAAGAGCAGGAACAGCCCCTCGGTGTAGGCCACGCTGCCGAAGACCGCCATCGGGCAAAAGGCCAGGGCCGCGGTCGCCCACCGCGCCATCCGCTCGCCGCCGAGCGCACGCGCCCACACGTACAGCACGGCCAGGGCCCCCAGGAATGCCAGGGCGTTGACGATCGCCCCCGCCAGCCCGAAGGGCAGGCCCAGATGGACCAGAGGGCGCACCAGAAGCGGGTACAGCGGAAAGAACGCGACCGAGTGCTGGAGGCGATCGGGGGCGTACTCGTAACCGTGCCGCGCGATGCGCTGGTACCACCCGCCATCCCACTGCGCCAGGAGATCCCAGGCTGGGCGGAGGCGGCGGCCTGACGCATCTTGCACCCCTGCGGTCGCCGTCAGGTAGAGGGTCAGGTAAACGATCAGGTGGCTCAGCAGCCCGAGGCCGAGCGGAAAGCTCAGGCCCGCCCACGAGACGGGGCACTCCGGAATCTCGATCGGAATCGGGACGGGGGACTCGAGTGCGGGCTGCAAGAACAAGAACCTCGGTGTCAGTTACGGCCCAGGACGCGATGCCCGGAGGCCCTTGCCGTCAGAGCCTTGCCCGGCAGGCGCAGGATACCAGGGATCCTGCCGAGAGCACCACCGTCCGCCTCTCGCAGGCTAACCGCGGCGCCAGGACGCAGTCCAGGCGAGGCGACATGCTATAATCGCTCGATCGAATCGGGCTTGCCTGTCATCGGGAGTCGGCTCTGGATCTCGCGCTGTTCAACCCTCTTGGACCCCTGGTCCGCCACTGGGACCTGATCCGGACCCTCGTCCGCAAGGATCTGGTCGGCCGGTATCGGGGATCCTTCCTCGGCCTGCTCTGGACGGTGCTCAACCCGCTGTTCACCCTGCTGCTGTACTCGGTCCTCTTCGGCGTCGTCCTCAAGGTCAAGTTCGTATCCCACGGGACGCCCGGCAACTACACCGTGTACCTGCTGTGCGGGATGCTGCCGTGGCTGGCCGTGAGCGAGGCGGTCAGCCGGTCGGTCGATAGCGTCGTGTCCAACGTCAACCTGGTCAAGAAGGTCGTCTTTCCCCTCGAGATCTTGCCCGTCAACGTGGTCGCATCGGCCCTCGTCAGCGAGGGTTTCGCGATGATCGTGTTGATCGGTGGGATCTTGCTCACCATGCACCATCTTCCGTGGACCGTGCTGCTATTGCCCCTGATCCTCGTCTTGCAGCTCCTCATCCAAGGCCCCGACGGGTTTGGGGGTCGATTGCAGCCGGGTGGCTTCAATCAACAATTGCCTTTCCCCGGCCGGCAAGAGGAAGTTGACTTTTCTAAAGAAGGTGCCGGCGATTCTTTCCAGGTCGGTGTCGCTGATG
>JAJYIO010000291.1 GCA_021790035.1 bacterium
AAACTCTCTGCTCCGGCTGCGCCGGCGGTGACTTGCAGGGGGCCTTGCCCCCCGCAAACTACCCCCCGCTGCGGGCAAGCTGCTGCGTAGCCCCGCTCGGCAGCTGGGAACTTCCCCTCAGCAGGTAGCGTTTCGTTCGACGCTGTCGACGCAGACGGTGGGTAACTCACCTGAGAAACACCTTCGGCAGACGCCGGTTGAGCCCGCACATGATCTCGTACGGAATCGTTCCGGCGGCCTCGGCCCACCGCTCGACGGTCACCTGCCGCTGCCCTTGCCGGCCCAGGAGCACGATCTCCTGGCCGACTTCGACCGGAACGTCGCCGCAGTCGACCACGCACTGATCCATCGAGATCGTGCCCACCAGGGGCCGAGCCTGGTCTCCGACGAGGACCTCGAGCTTGCCCGAGAGGGCGCGGACCAGTCCGTCCGCGTAACCTACCGGCACCACCGCCAGGCGCGTGGCCTGGGGGGTCGTGAACCGGCCTCCATAGCCGATGCGCACCCCCGCGGGGACTTCGCGCACCTGGGCGATGCGAGCATGGACCGACATGGCCGGCTCGAGCGGAAAGGGGACCGAGCGCGCTAGATCCGGAGCCACGCCGTAGATCATGAGCCCTGGACGGACCATGTCCCAGTGAGCGCGGGGGTGATAGAGGGTAGCCGCGCTGTTGGCGACGTGGCGCAGGATTCCGCCCGGCAGCGGCGATCCGACGACCGCATCTCGGAA
This sequence comes from bacterium, assembly GCA_021790035.1. Taxonomy (GTDB): domain Bacteria; phylum Cyanobacteriota; class Sericytochromatia; order S15B-MN24; family VGJW01; genus JAJXWQ01. The sequence continues at coordinate 731 of JAJYIO010000291.1, forward strand.
TCTCGACAGCTGCCTTTCGGTTGCGGGATCCGCGGTGTCCTCCGCGCTGGCCAGGTGACTCGAGATCCCCTCGAGGAGCAAGTGGTCGAGCTCCTGGGCGAGGCGAAGCAGCTCCGGCAGCTCCTCGACCGAGGCCCCGACGCGCGTCATCCCGGTATCCACCTTGATATGCACGCGGGCCACCCGCCCGAGGCCCCCGGCAAGCCCGGAGAGCGCTCGCAGGGCGGCGGCTGACGATACCGTGAGCTGGAGATCGTTGCAGATCGCCGTCTCGTACGCCCCCATCTGGGTCAGCGAGAGCAACAGCAGCGGGCTGCGGATCCCGGCCTGACGCAGACGGATCCCCTCTGCGACGGTGGCGACGCCGATCCAGTCCGCACCCGACGAGATGGCGGTCCGGGCCACCGCCAGCGATCCGTGCCCGTAGCCATCCGCCTTGACCACGGCCATCAGGTGCGTGTGGGGCGACAGCCAGGCCCTGAGCTGGCGGACGTTGCTGGCGATCGCGCCGAGATCGACGGCGACCCATGCCCCGCGCAGGGTCGCGAGAGAAGGATCGTCCAGGATGAGCGCGGGGTCGAGCATGTCTCCAAGAGTAACGCGTCCCGGAGAAAAGAGGGCCTCCTCCCGGCCCGTCATCGGGATCGCAGGCCCCTTGGAAGGGAGCCCCCCGTGGACACGACCGTTAACAGACATTACAGTGTAGGCGAACTCCAGCAGGAGATACCGTCCGCCCTAGATTTGCCGCGGATTCGGGCAATCTGACTAGAATCGGGTATTGCAATTTGCCGCAGATCGAGCGATAGTGAAAATTATTCAGAAATTGCAATGAAGATTCTGGATGTATTGATCGTCGAGGATGAACCCTCCAACCGAGAGATTGCCGAGGTCATTCTCACCAATCTGGGGAGCCGAGTCGTGTCCTGCGACAGCGGCCAGGTGGCCCTCGACATCTGCTTGAATGAGGGACGGCACTTCGACCTGGTCCTGATGGACGTCCTGACTCCGGTCCTGGACGGTCTCAAGGCCACGCGACAGCTCCGTGCTCACGCAGAGACCAAGGATCTCGCGATCATCTGCGTCTCGGCCAAGGCCAGCGGATCCGACGAGACGGCGGGCCTGCAGGCAGGCTGCGACGCCTACCTCCGCAAGCCTTACCGCCGCAAGGATCTCCTCAATTGCATCAACGAGGTCCTCGTCAGGCGAGGGATCCTCGAGCCAGGCGAGAGGCTGGGAGATTAGGGTGGTATAGAGGAAGCGTGCCTCGGCCCGATTTCGATTCCTTGCGCCCCCCCACCCGCGACGCCTTCTTCAACCAGGAGCTCTCCTGGCTCGACTTCAACGCGCGGGTCCTCGAGGAAGCCCTCGACCGGAGCAACCCCCTGCTGGAGCGGCTCAAGTTCCTGGCCATCTACGCGACCAACCTCGACGAGTTCTTCATGATCCGGGTCTCGGGCCTGCACCAGCAGCTCGAGAGCGGCGTCACGTTGATGAGCCCCGACGGAATGAGCCCCAGCGCCCAGCTAGCCGCCATCCGCACCAAGCTCGGTCCCCAGCTCGCCCGGCACATGGGCTGCCTGCGCGACGATGTCTTGCCGGCCCTGGCCGCCCGCGGGGTGCGCATCTGCCGGCTGGATGAGCTGCCTGCCGAGCAGCGAGCGGCCCTGCAAACGTACTACGAGACCGAGATCTTCCCGGTCCTGACCCCCCTGGCGGTCGATCCCAGCCACCCCTTCCCGGTCATCTCCAACCTCTCCCTCAACCTGGCCATCCTGGTCGAACCGGCAGGCGGAGGGCTGGCCTTCGCTCGCGTCAAGGTACCCCCTTCGCTGCTGCGGTTCGTGCCCGTACCCTCCGTGTCGGGCGTTCCCCACGAGGGGTCGTCCCGGCCCGCGTCGGCGCGCCGCGGTCCCGCCGAGGGCCCCGCGCACGAGTCCACGTTCGAGTTCGTGCTGCTCGAGGAGCTGATCGCGGCCAACATCGCCAGCCTCTTTCCCGAAGTCGAGGTGCACGAGGTCCACCCGTTCCGGGTCACCCGCAACGCCGATCTGGAGATCGAAGAAGACGAGGCCGTGGACCTCTTGAAGGAGGTCGAGAAGGAGGTCCGCAAGCGTCGGTTCGGGCGGGCTACGCGCCTCGAGGTCAACCGGGCGATGCCGCAAGCGGTGCGGGGGCTCTTGACCTCGGCCTTGGGGCTCGAGAAGGCCGATGTGTACGAGGTCGACGGACCGCTGGGAGTAGGCGACTTTCTCGGCCTGACGCGCCTGCCGCTGCCCGAGCTCCGCGACGCCCCCCTCATTCCCGCGATCGCACCGGCCCTGCGGACCCAGGACAACATCTTCAGCGCGATCGCCGAGCAGGACATCCTCCTCCATCATCCGTACGAGTCGTTCGAGCCCATCGTCGAATTCATCCAGCGGGCGGCCGAGGATCCGAACGTGCTGGCGATCAAGCAGACCCTTTACCGCACGAGCGGGGACTCCCCCTTCATCGACGCCCTCATGGAGGCTGCCGAACGAGGCAAGCAGGTCGCCGCCGTCGTGGAACTCAAGGCGCGCTTCGACGAGGAAAACAACATCCTCTGGGCCAAGAAGCTCGAGCAGGTGGGCGTCCACGTCAGCTACGGACTGCTCGGGCTCAAGACGCACTGCAAGGTGGCCCTGGTCGTGCGGCGCGAACCCTCTGGAATCCGCCGGTACGTCCACCTCGCCACCGGCAACTACAATCCCTCGACGGCCAAGGCCTACACCGATCTGGGCTTCTTCACCTGCCGCCCGGATTTCGGCGCCGATGTGGTCGAGCTCTTCAATTACCTGACCGGCTACTCCCGCCAGAAGCGGTACCGGGTGCTGTGGACATCTCCCCTGGACCTTCGAGGTCACGTGCTGGCGCTGATACGGCGCGAGGCCAGCAAGGGCAAAGAGGGCAGGCTGGTCATCAAGGCCAACTCCCTCACGGACACCGAAATCATCCGCGAACTCTATGCCGCCGCGCAGAACGGCGTCGAGGTCGATCTTCTCATCCGCGGCATGTGCTGCCTGAGGCCGGGCGTTGCGGGCTTGTCCGAGCGTATCCGGGTCACCAGCATCCTGGGGAGATTCCTCGAGCATTCCCGGATCATCCTGGCCGGCCGCGGCGCGGCCACCGAGATCTACGTCGGCAGCGCCGACCTCATGGCTCGCAACCTGGACCACCGGGTGGAGGTGATCTTTCCGGTCGTCGATCCCGCCCTCAAGGCTCGGATCGAGAACGAGATCCTCGCCACGTATCTCAAGGACGATGCCAAGGCGCGTCGGCTCCATTCCGATGGCACCTGGTCCCGCAGCAAGCCAACCGAGGGCCAGGCGCCCACCGAGGCCCAGTCCGCGCTCATCGAGGCCGCCAGAGCCCAGATCGTCGCGGTCCCTCAATCCGTGCCGCTGCTGGCGGTCCCCCCACCTCCGCTGGCCAAGCGCAAGGGCAAACGCGGCCGGAACTAGCCTTCGCGGGAACAAACGGCCTCGCCGCGGGGTCCGGATCACGGTAGGGCCCGAGACTCGAGAGAAGATGGGCGATGGCGGCAAGACGGATCGCGCTCCTGGCAGGAACCTGGGTCGGCGTCGTGCTGGCCAGCCCGGCCGGGAACCCC
>JAJYIO010000292.1 GCA_021790035.1 bacterium
GCCCCATGAAACGAGCCTTCCCGGGCAGCTGCATGAAAATAAAGCAGACCCGCGGGTAGCAACGGCTCCTGGTACATATTCGATTCTAGCGGCTACGGATCGAAAAAGCAGGCCGCAGAATGCGCCGCCGGCAAGATCAAAAGCAGGGGCGCGGCGTAAAGCGCCGGGCCGCAAGGCGATCCGCCGGTCTGATGCAAAAAAGCGAACTCACCGCGAGCAGAGTTCCAGCAGGACCCCGTGCGTGCTCTGGGGGTGGACGAAGGCGATGGAGGCGTGACCGGCGCCGGCACGAGGCGTCTCGTCGATCAGGCGGCAGCTTCCCGCCTTCAGGCTCTCCAGGCTCTCGGCGACGTCCGCCACCCGGAGAGCGAGGTGATGGATGCCCTCGCCCCGACGCTCGAGAAATTTGGCGATCGGAGAACTGGCCGCGGTCGGCTCCAGCAATTCGATCCGATTGTCCCCGGCGGCGAACGCCGCGGTCCGGACGCCCTGGTCGGGAACCTCCTCGACCTCGATGAGCTCCAACCCCAGGACATCGCGGTAGAAGGGGATCGCCTCGTCCAGATTGCGGACGGCGATGCCGACGTGGTCGATGAGACGCGGATTCATGTCCGGAGCATACCAGCTCCGGCGCCGCAAGGTTCGCTCGACGCCCGAACGGCCGCAGGTCCCTGCCGGACCCGGACGACGGCCCCAAGGGTACCCACGTTCAGCCAGCCAGCGCCCCCGGACTGGACCCGAGATAGGTCCCACGCCTGACCGGGCGGCCCGTCAGAGGGTGCTCGGCGGGCGGTACTTCCCGAAGACCGTGCGCAGGACGTTCGAGATCTCGCCCACGCTGGCGTAGACCTGGACGGCGTCCACCATGACCGGAAGGAGGTTGGCATCCGTCCGAGCGGCGCGCTCCAGACGGGCCAGGGCCTCGGCCACGGCCGAGGAATCGCGACTGGCCTTGATCCGGGCGAGTTTCTCTTGCTGACGTCGATCCACCTCCGGATCGACGACCTGCAGGTCCCGCGGGGCCTCCTCGGTGGTCACGAAGCGGTTGACACCCACCACGACCCGCTCGTCGCGCTCGACCTGCCGCTGGTAGCGGTAGGCGGAGTCGTGGATCTCGCGCTGGAAGTAGCCCTCGGCGATCGCCGCCAGAGCCCCCCCCTTGTCGGCGATGCGGTCCCAGTACGCCAGCACCTCGCTCTCGATGCGAGCGGTCTGCGCCTCGACGTAATACGACCCGCCGAGCGGGTCCACGGTAGCCGTGGCGCCGCTCTCGTAGGCCAGTAACTGCTGCGTGCGCAGGGCGGTCAGGGCGCTGGCCTCGGTCGGAAGTGCCAGGGCCTCGTCCTTGGCGTTGGTGTGCAGGGACTGCGTGCCACCCAGCACCGCAGCCAGGGCCGACAGGGTCGTGCGCACGATGTTGTTCTCGGGCTGCTGGGCCGTCAGCGATGACCCGGCCGTCTGCGTGTGGAAGCGCAGCTGCCAGCTCCGGGGATTCTCGGCCTTGAACTCGTCGCGCATGACCCGCGCCCAGAGCCGCCGGGCGGCACGGAACTTGGCAACTTCCTCCAGGACATCCGTCCACGCGCAGAAGAAGAACGAAAGCTGGGGGGCGAAGGAGTCGATCGGCAGGCCTCGCGCAACCGCCGCCTGCACGTATGCGCGGGCGTTGGCCAGCGTGAACGCCACCTCCTGGGCGGCCGTGCACCCGGCCTCGCGCATGTGATAGCCACTGATGGAGATGGTGTTCCATCTGGGCATGTGCTCGGCGCAGTAGGCAAAGATGTCGGTCACCAGGCGCATCGAGGGCTCAGGCGGAAAGATGTACGTGTTTCGGGCGATGTATTCCTTCAAGATGTCGTTCTGGGTCGTTCCGGACAGGCGCGCCGGATCGACCCCCTGCTTCTGGCCCACGGCCTGATACATCGCCAGGAGGATCGCAGCGGGCGCATTGATGGTCATCGAGGTGCTGACCTTGCCAAGATCGATGCCCTCGAAAAGGGTCTCCAGGTCGGCCAGCGTATCGACGGCGACTCCCGTACGCCCGACCTCGCCGCGAGCCATCGGGTCATCCGAGTCGTAGCCCATCTGCGTCGGCAGGTCGAAGGCCACCGAGAGGCCGGACTGGCCCTGGCCGAGGAGGTAACGGAACCGCCGGTTGGTCTCCTCGGCCGACCCGAACCCCGCATACTGGCGCATCGTCCACAACCGGGTCCGGTACATCGCCGGCTGGATGCCTCGAGTGAACGGGAACTCGCCCGGAAGACCGAGGTCGCGGTCGGGCTCGAGACCCGCGATGTCATCCGGCGTGTAGACCCGCTCCACGGGCTTGCCCGACCCGGTGATTCCGACTCCCGTATCTGTTGCTGAATTGACCATGTCCGTAACCTGCACTTGTCGGTTTATTCAACCTGCAATCAACTTAGACGTGTATATATTCCCGTAAAATGACTTGTAGTCCCACGAACGCTCGAAGAGGATCTACCGGCCGGCAAGGTGCCACCAGGTGTCGCCCTATGGCTTGATCACGGCCAGCAGCGAGCCGCCCTCGACGGTTTGACCGGCGGCCACGGCGAGCTCAAAGACCACGCCGGCGTGCGGACAGACGATCTCGGTCTCCATCTTCATGGCCTCGAGCACGACGACGACCTGACCGGTCTCGACCGCCTGTCCGGCCTCGACGAGCACCCGTTGCACGGTTGCGTGCATCGGAGCCGTGAGCGTTCCATCACCACCCTGGCCCGACGCCGAGGCCGATCCGGAACGCTGGGCGACCGGCTTGCGCCCGGTTCGCCTGACCTTGGCCGCCGGATCGGCGACGCGAACCGAAAAGCGCCGGGGCCCGACCTCGACCTCGAAGGTCCGAAACTCGAGAGGCATCGGGGTCACCACGGGCTCGCGCTCCGGAGCAGCCAGTTGCTTGAGGTCGGCGCTCGACACCGCCGTGCCGATGAAGTGCGTCGACAGGTTTCCGGTGACGAAATCCGGATGCGCCAGGGCCTCGAGGTGGAAGGGGATCGTCGTGGCGACGCCGTCGACGCGCATCTCCCGCAATGCGCGCACCATGCGGGCGATCGCTTCCTCGCGGTCTTCGCCCCACGCCACGACCTTGGCGATGAGCGAATCGTATTGCTCGGGGATCTTCCAGCTGGTATCGGGAGCGGCGTCGTCGACCCGCACCCCGGGACCCGCCGGTCGGCGGTAAAGGGCGACCTGACCGGGATCCGGACGGAAGTCGGCCGCTGGATCCTCGGCGTTGATGCGGCATTCGATGGCCCACCCGCGAATGGCGCGATCCGCGAGTTCCGGACGCAGCCGGGCGCCCGCCGCGATGTGAATCTGCTCCTTGACCAGATCGACGCCATACACGGCCTCGGTGATCGAGTGCTCGACCTGGATCCGGGTGTTCATCTCCAGGAAAAAGAACTTGCCGTCCGAAAACAGGAACTCTACCGTGCCGGCGCTGTCGTATCCGACCGCCTTGGCCAGCCGCACGGCCGCCTCTCCCATCTCGCTGCGAGTCACGGGGTCGATCGCGACCGAGGGACATTCCTCGATGAGCTTCTGGTGTCGGCGCTGGATCGAGCATTCGCGCTCGCCCAGGTGGATGGCCGCGCCGTGCTTGTCCGCCAGCAGTTGCACCTCGATGTGCCGTGGCCGGGGCAGGTACTTCTCGAGGTAGATCTCGCCCGAGGCGAAGTAGCGCTCGCCCTCACGCCGAGCCCGCTCCATCGCCTCCTCGACCGTCCCCGGGCCTTCGGCAACCGCAAAGCCACGCCCACCGCCGCCCGCTGCGGCCTTGACGGCGATCGGCCAGCCGACTCGATCGCCGAACGCGATCGCCACCAGCGGATCCAGGAGCGGCTCGGTCGTTCCCGGGACGATCGGTACGCCCGCGGCCTCTGCGACCTTCCGAGCGTGGGTCTTGCTGCCCATCTGCTCGATGGCATCGGGATGGGGGCCGATCCATACCAGGCCGGCCACCTGGCAAGAGCGGGCGAAATCGGCGTTCTCGGAGAGGAAGCCGTAGCCTGGGTGCACGGCCCCGGCGCCGGCCTCGCGGGCAATGGCGACGATCTCGTCGGCGGCCAGGTAGCTCGAGACCAGATAGCTCTCATCGGCCTCGGTGGCATGCCGCGCGAAGCGATCGGGCTCGGTGAAGACGGCGGCGACGGAGATCGAGAGTTCGCGGCAGGCACGCAACACGCGCAGGGCGATCTCGCCCCGGTTGGCGATGAGCACTTTCTTGAACATGCCTTTGCCTCATGAGCGAGCGGCGGAACAGCATAAAAAGTAGGGAGGGGACAGCAGAGCGTATTCGGCTCGCGAGAATCCACGCTATTGTATCACGCGG
>JAJYIO010000293.1 GCA_021790035.1 bacterium
GACGTTGTTTTTGGAGGTCGAGAGCCCCGCGAAGGCCACCGCATCCGAGATGTGGTGCCGCCGGGCGTCCTGCGTGTCGACGACCTGCTTGCCATCGGTCTCGAGGTAGCGATCGAGGCTGCGCTGTGCGCAGACCAAAAGCACCAGGTCGCCAGCGGCGATCGGCAGGTGGATGAAGGCCTCGCCACCGCGGGGAAAGTGGACCGGCACGTCGGTGACGATCGGGTACTCGTAGGCCTGCTCCTTGCCGTCCTCGTCGAGGAAGACGCGCAGGAAGACGGGTTTCACGTCGGCGCGCTGGTTCACGGCGTCATACCGCTCGACCCGGGCAGGCAGCGCCGTGTGCAGCTCGTTGAGCGTCGCGCCGAAGATCGTCTCCAGGGACTCGGCGATCTCGGGCTCGCGGTTGGGGGGGAGCGGCATTGCCTTTTCCTGATCCTCAAGGGCAAGGGAAAGCGGAAGCGGGTCCCTGGAAGCATTGGACCCTAATCAACTCCGACGGCGGGGACTATCCTTGGTCCAACGACACCCGCCAGCCTCTCAGATGCGCACCAGGCGGGTTTTTCCTGTCAAGCCGGTCGTCAGGTTGTCAGCAGCTGGCCGGCGATTTCGCGGTAGGAATCGAGGGTCGCTGATCCGGCTTTCTTCAGGTCGAAGATCATTGGGGCCCAGATGGCGTTGGGCTTTCCCGTTGGGACGATCTCGAATGCCAGGCGCTCGTAGAAACCGACCGCAGGCTTGAGGGCGTCGAGGAAGACGAACCGGCAGCCTGTCGTCCTGGTGAGCAGAGCGGCAGAGCCGATCCCGAAGGCCAAGAGCAAGATTTCGCCGACGCCACGGCCCTGGTAGGGTCGGTTGGTTGCAAGGTGCAAGACCTTGAGAGCCGAGAACGGGCGCTCGAAGCGGGCTCTATCGAGCCGGTCCGGATGGATCTCATGGGCGTGAGTGGCGATGTACCCGACGATCTCGCCGCCGAGCAAAGCCACCGTCGTCCGGATGCGCAGGCTCTTGTGCGCTCCGAGTCCGACGCCTTCGGTCAGCCACCGTTCCAGCCGATCGTAGGCATCGTTGTACATGGGGCTCTGGCGAACGACCTCGAACGCCTGGCAAGCAACCCCCTCGGCTTGATCAACCGGAACGAACGACAGGTCTTCCGGGGACAGACGTGCCGTCACCTATTTCCGGCGTTCAATCGTCGAGAGAATCGCGAAGGCACGATTGACCACGGCCTCATGCTCGCGGCGAGGAGCCTCATCTTCCGCGTAGGCATCGAGCCAGGAGAAGGAGACGTCATCAAGCAGAGCCGCACCAGGCTCCCCGGCGGGGGCCCGGCCTTGCGAATCAGGCTTGGCGACCATCCTGCCCTCTATTCGGCTGCGCGGTTTCCAAAGATACTATACCCGCCTCGCCAGGGATCCTGAAGCTCGGACTGCCAAGAAAACTCGCTCGGCTTCGCTCAAAGCATCCCGGAATGCCCGCTCCTCGACATTGGCCGCGCCGTTTTACGTTCCGTTTTTATGACAACCGAAAGGCATCCACGGTCGTGTACCAGGGATAGTCATGTGTATCGCCGGTATGGTCGACGTTCTCGGCGATGTAGAGGCCCTTGAGGTAGGCGCTCTCGAGCTGGATCAGCCGGCCGGGATTGATGCCGCCTTGCAGGAGCGAGGTGAACTTGACGCCGGTCTCGGTGCGCTCGGGCGAGCCCACCAGGCCGGTCGCCGGGCCGATCACGAACGCCGTCAGGTCGAGGCCCTGGCCGATCGGCAGGATCTGCAAGACGCCGTCCTGGATGGACCAGCGCAGGCCGCGAGACTTGCAGAGGGCGCGGCCGTGGTTGTACTTCGCCTTCGAGAGGCCCTTGATCGCCCCGACCGTCACGCCCATCTGCTTGGCGACGTGCCTGACGACGGCATCCTCGGACGTGCCGGGCCCGAAGGAGTCCGAAAGGACCACGGCCCGGTAGGCATGAACGCCGTCTATGCTCTGGATCTTCGTCATCCAGTCTGGGCCCTGGTGGTGGCTGGCACGGTGACCGGCCTTCTCGTTGCTGGCCAGCTCAACCGATCCCGAGAACAGGAGCTGCAATCCGGTGGCCTGGTAGCCCGCCGAGAGGCGCACGGCCCATGTCTTGGGGTTGTAGGAGTCGATGTAGTGCCGCGAGTCTGCCGACAGGTTGTAGACGTCGATCTCTGCCTTGTTGGGCGTCGAGTCGCCGGTCTTGGAGATCTTGAACCGGATGCGCAGGCCGGGGCAGCCCTGGTTCGACCACTGGCGGCCTTCTCCGCCGGCAGGCCCGACGGCGAGCTGGTAGATCCTACCGAAGAGTTCGGGGTTGGCCATCCGTACCAATCCTCGTGGCTACGTTCCGTCGTCGTAGATCAGGATTACGCGCGTCCCGAGATCCGAGTCGGTTGGGTCGAGGCCCTGGCCGCTCGTGTCGACGCAATACAGGAAACCCGGCGGCAGGGCGCTATTCCCGAGGCCGCTGATGAGTTCCCAGTCGGCCACGAGCTTGATGCCAGCAGCGGTCGGGCTATCGGACGAGTCGAGGATGTCGAGCGACCAGAACTGGCCGCGGGTGTTCCAGTACAAGAAGAACCGGTAAACGCCACCTGAGAGCGTGACGTCCACGGTGAAATTCGTGCTGCCCGAGTCAACCGGTATGACGAAGTCGGCCATCGGCTCGGTCTACAAGACCTGCGCCAGCCAGGAAGAAGGCGGCGAGGCCTTCAGCAGTGCCTTCTTGGCGGCGGTCTTGCCGGCAGAAGCCCTTGCCACGGCCTGCTTGCGGGCGGCCTCGGCCTGAGTGGGCTTGCGAGTCGGCTGCATCCCCCGGGCTTTCCGTGGCGCAGCTTGCCGAGCCACCTTCTTGGTGGCGATCGCCGACGCCGGCACCTGCGTGGTCTGGGAGAAGGCGAACAGAACCTCCTCGAGCTCGAGCTTGAAGTTCAGATCTCGCCCGGTTCCCGGCTCCTTGGGAAACTCGACGCTCTTGATCGCCAGGTTCTGGTACCGGTCGAGGCCGGTCTGCACGGTGAGCAGGTAGCCGCCCGTGAAGGCATCCTCGAGGAGGCGGTAGGCTGTCAGTGCCCGGCCCACATCCGGGCCATTTGAGGACGAGAGCAGGCCGGCGCCCAGGTCGTCGGGGTTCAGGATGGTGGCCCGGCCGGGCCAGGTGGTCGGAGCCGTGCTGATGATGCCCGACAGGGACAGCGATCGCGGCTTGGGTCGGATGTTGTCGGTCACGTCCGAGCCAACCTCTACCGGATGGCTGGTGACCTCGGCCTCGCGCTTGTGGCCTTCGGAGATCGTGGCGTCGATCGTGAGGGTCGTCGCCACACGCGGCGGCATCGGCGGGAAGGTGATGACCACCGGGACCGGGGTCATCGCGGCATTCTCGGGCATCGAATACCTCGACGCTTCTGCCAGACCGGCGCCGCAGGGCATCTACCGCGCCTGCCGCGGCATCGCGCGGGCAGCACTGGCCAGGTGCCTGCGCAGGGTGTCGTGCATCGCGCCGGCCACGGCGTGGCCCACCTGGAACGGATGGGCGTGCTCGCCCACGGTAACGGTCACGGGCGCGTGGAGGTTGAGGATGACGTGGCTCGTGCTCGTCGTGGTGCTCCCGGGCGTGACGCCGGCCAACACCCCGCCGCGAGCGAGCGCCGGAATGAACATGCCGATTCCGGGAATCTGCCGGAGCAGTCCGATCGCCTTCTGTGGCAGGCTCTCGATGTCCGTCAGCAGGCCGGACACCCAGCTGGTGAACATCGTCCGGATCCCGGCCAGGAAGCTGGCGATCGCTCTGCCCGTGGCGTTCCATAGCGCGCCGATCTTGGCCGCCAGACCGCCCAGCCAGTGGAAGATCTCGAAGATCACCGACTTGCCGCCGTGGAACCCGACCCAGAGGTCCTGCACGATGAGGATCAGGGCCGCGATGGCCGCTCCAACCGCGAAGATCGGCCACGTCAGGGCGATCCAGGGGACCAAGGCCGCCCAGGTGGACGTCGCCCAGGCCACCACTGCCGGGATGACCGCGGCCCAGATAAAGGCTGCCAGGGCGGTGAGGCCCACGACCAGCGCGCCTGGGGCCAGGGCGATGAGCGCGAACTTGAGCGCCTCGAAGGCGATCCGGAGCGCCGTGGCAGCCGCCTGGTTCCGCTGGAAGAACTCGGTGATCCGACTGAGCCCGCCGGCCAGGCCGCTGACCGCGTTCATGACCGCTTCAAGCGCGGGGGCCAGCGCCTCGACGAGCTCGTCGGCCACGACCTCGAGGTTCGCCATCATGCGCTGCCAGGCGGGGACCAGGCCGCGGTTCATGATCCCGTACATCCGCTCAAGGGTG
>JAJYIO010000294.1 GCA_021790035.1 bacterium
TCTGGCGCACGTGCGCCTGTCGATCCTGGATCTCGAGGGCGGCCACCAGCCACTCGAGGCCGCCGATGGGTCGGCCTGGATCACCTTCAACGGAGAGATCTTCAATCACGTCGAGCTGCGGGCCGAACTCGAGGCCCGCGGACACGCCTTCAGGACCCGCTCGGATACCGAGGTTCTGCTCGAGGCCTACCGGGAATTCGGCGAAGAGTTCGTCCATCACCTCAACGGCGAGTTTTCCGTCGGCATCTGGGACCGTGCCCGACGACGCCTCGTGCTGGCGCGGGATCCCGCCGGAGTCCGGCCCCTGTTCTACTTCGAGCGCGCCGGCCGCCTGGCCTTTGCCTCCGAGATCAAGGCCCTGCTGGCGCTGCTTGATGCCCCGCGCAGCCTCGACCCGGATGGCCTGGCGCAGGTCTTCACCTTCTGGAGTCCCCTCGCCCCTCGTACGGCCTTCTCTAGAATCTTCGCCCTGCCTCCCGGACACCTGCTGGTGGCCAATGCCGATCGACCGATACAGATTCACCGCTACTGGGAGTGGTCGTATCCCGCCCGACAGCGCCGGGAAGCTCCGGATCGCCCGACCGCTGCCTACGTCGATGACCTCCGAGAATTGCTCTTCGATGCCGTCCGGATCCGCCTGCGCGCCGACGTCCCCGTCGGAGCCTACCTCTCGGGCGGAATCGACTCGGCCATCGTCGCCGCCGTGGCACGCAGCCTCGGGGCGGATCTTCGAACCTTCTCGGTCACCTTCGCGGATCCAGCGTTCGACGAGTCGGCGTACCAGGCGCAGATGGCGGAGTTCCTCGAAACCCGGCACGTCCGCCAGGAGGCGCGTCACGCGGACATCGCCGCTGCCTTCCCGCAGGTCATCTGGCACGCCGAGACGCCGGTCGTCCGCACGGCCCCGGCCCCGCTGTGGTTGCTAGCCGATCGGGTTCGCCAGGAGGGCCAGAAGGTCGTCCTCACGGGCGAAGGCGCAGACGAGGTCTTCGGCGGATATGACCTCTTCAAGGAGGCGCAGATACGCCGCTTCTGGGCGCGCCAGCCCGACTCCACGATCCGCCCGCTCCTGCTGGGGCGCCTGTACTCCTACCTCGAGCACTCACCGACGGGTACCCCGCTCTCTCGCGACTTCTTCGGGACGGACCTGGCGGGCGCCCAGGAACCCGGATTCGGGCACATGCTCCGCTGGCGGCTCACTCAGCGGGCCTGGAGATTCTTCTCCGTGGACCTGAAAGCCGCGATCTCCAGGGACCCGGTCGATGCGCTGCGCTTTGACCTCCCCGCGGACATCGCGACCTGGGATTCGCTGTCTGCCGACCAGTATCTCGAGGCCCGTACGCTCCTGTCAGGCTATCTCCTGGCGGCACAGGGCGATCGGATGGCCATGGCCCATGCCGTGGAGACTCGCCAGCCTTTCCTCGATCCCCGCATCCTCGCCTTCGCCAGATCGCTGCCACCGCGCCTGAAGATTGCCGGATTGAAGGACAAGGTGCTCTTGCGCAGGACCATGTCCCATCTATTGCCTCGCTCCGTAGCCTTGCGACCAAAACGCCCGTATCGTTCGCCCGATGCCGCCAGCTTCTTCCGGGACGGTGAGCCGGTGGACTACGTTGCCGACCTTTTCTCCGAACTTTCTCTGCGTCGAAGCGGCCTCTTCGATCCACAGGCGACGTTGAAGCTCTTCTTGAAGTGTCGGCGCCAGGAGGCTATCGGTTTCGCCGATAACATGGCCTTCGTTGGCATCCTGTCTACCCTCCTGCTACAGCACCATTTCTGCCGCGCGGCCACCGCGCCGACCGCGGCCTGAAAACGAGAAAGGACTGCCGTGATGGACATCAAAGCGCAAGTTCGGGCCTTCATTCTCGACGAGCTGTTGATGGTCGCCCTCCCCGCCGATCTTGCAGACGACGCTTCGCTGCGCAAGCTTTCCATCCTGGATTCTACCGGAGTGCTGGAACTGGTCGCTTTTCTCGAGCGTGAATTCGGCATCCAGGTCAAGGACGGCGAGATCCTGCCAGGCAACCTCGATACCGTGAACGCCATCGTCTCCTACGTCGGCGAGAAGCTCGAACTCCGTGTCGTGGAGCAAGAGGCGTGAGCGGCACATCCGCCAGCCCCGCCGCCTCCTTGCTGGCCCTCGATCCGGACGCCGAATGCGCCCGGATCGAGGCGGGCATACGCGACATCGTGATCCGGCGCCTCCGGCGCAGGGGAGCGATCGTCGGTGTCTCGGGTGGGGTCGACAGCGCCGTCTGCCTCGCTCTCTCGGCGCGGGCCCTGGGTCCGGATCGCATCTTGGCGCTCTTGATGCCGGAGAAAGAGAGCTCGGACCGCAGCTTGCGCCTGGGCGAGGCGGCCGCTCGCTCGGTGGGCGCCCCCTTCCTGGTCGAGGACCTCACGCCTGCTCTCACCGGCGTCGGTTGTTACGACCGCAGGGACCGCGCCATCCGCGCGGTCTTTTCGGACTACGGCCCCGGCTGGAAGAACAAGATCGCCATCTCCGGCGGCCGCGACGGTCAATTCCACCACTTTCGCCTGATCGTGGAGGATCCCTTCGGCGCCGAACACACCGCCCGCCTGCCCCACCGGGAGTACCTCGAGATCGTCGCCGCTCAGAACTTCAAGCAGCGGATGCGCAAGGCGATCGAGTACCATCACGCCGATCGACTCAACTATGCCGTGGTCGGCACGCCGAATCTCCTGGAGTACGACCAGGGCTTCTTCGTCAAGAACGGCGACGGCGCTGCCGACCTCAAGCCCATCGCGCACCTCTACAAGACCCAGGTTTACGCGCTGGCCCGCCACCTCGGCCTCCTCGAGGAGATCTGCACGTCCTCTCCCACGACCGACACGTACACGCTTCCTCAGGGCCAGGACGAGTTCTTCTTCGGCCTGCCCTATCCGCAGATGGACGTCGCCCTCTGGTCCCTGGACCGCGGCGACCCGCCGGAGACCCTGGCTGCCCGCCTCGGTCTCGTTCCAGAAGAAGCTGCGCACATCTACGAGGCGATCGCCGCCAAGCGCCAGGCCGTTCGGTATCTCCAGGCACCCCCATTGGGCCTCGGGTCCGACCCTCCCGATCGGTAACAACCCCCGGGCTCAAAGGGGGCCCCCGGCGCAGTCGCGAGGCTGCGCACCCGGGCCCCCTTCAACTTCTCGGGACCTTCCCAGGCATCAAGCCGGCAAGATGCGCTCGACCAGGCGCTGGCTCCCGCGGTAAAACCTTTCCCCGATGCAGATCCGGACCAGCCAGGAGTACGGACGCCAGTGCCACCAGAACTGCTTGAGCTGCGCCCTCGCCGCCTCCATGGCCTTTCGCCGATCCCCGGCCTGATGAGCCCTGAAAACCACCTCATCCAGCATCGCGAAACTCAAGCAGACCGGACGGTAGGGAACGCCCAGCTCCGGACAGATCACGTCGCGCTGCAACGCGGCACGAGCCAAAAGCATGCGCCCGTGATACCGAGACGAATACTGGTTGCGGTGCACCCGGTACCGGTACAGCCGCTCGGATAGATTGGTCGCCCGGCCAAGCCTGGCGACCTGGAAGAGCAGCTCGTAATCGTCGACCTCGGGGTAGATATAGGCGCGGCCGAGCTTGTCGAGGACCGACCTTCGCATCATCACTGAGCAGTGGCAGAACGGGTTCTCCACCGGAAAACGCCGGATCAGGTCCTCGTGCTGGGTCGGCAGGTGCGTGGCATGCAGCTGCCGGCCCTTGCCATCGATCTGCGTGGCCTGAGTCCCGCACAGCACCAGCTCAAGGTCGCAGGCGAAGGCCGCGATCTGGGCCTCGAAGCGTCGCGGCTCGGAGAGATCGTCCTGGTCTTGCAGGGCCAGGAAGGCTCCACGAGCACGGGAGATCGCGGCATTGCGTGCCGCGATGATCCCCGCATTCTCCTGACGCCATACGCGAACGCGCGCGTCTCGCCCGGCAAAACGAGCCAGAACGGCAGAAGATCCGTCCGTGGAACCGTCGTCCACGCATACGATCTCGAAATCCCCGTAGGTTTGTGCGAGCAGGGACTCCAGCATCGGCTCCAGGTAGGCGCCTCCATTGAAGACCGGCAGTATCACCGAAATCATCGGCGTCAAATCCAACTCCTCCTTGCCGGGCGGTCAGCTACAAACCCTGACGACCCGGCGGCCATAACGGCGGCCCGACCTGACCGCTCATCTCACCTCACAAGAAACTCTTCTCTCCGGCTGCGCCGGCAGGGACTTGCAGGGGGCCTGGCCCCCCGCAAACTACCCCCCGCTGCGGGCAAGCCGCTGCGTAGCCCAGCTCGGCGGGTGGCGGTTCATTCAACGCTGTCGGCGTAGCCGGTGGGGCGCTCA
>JAJYIO010000295.1 GCA_021790035.1 bacterium
AGACTCCTAGGGAGCTTGCGCGGAGCGGGCCGGGGAGCCATGATGGCCTGACCCCACGATGGAGAGGGGAAATCGTGACAGACGGCAGCTTCATCCCGCGTGCCCAGCGTCTGGTGCCTCGAGAGCAGCTCGTGGTGGAGATCACGCTGGCCGACGACAGGACCCTCAGCGCTCGCCTGGGCGACATCTCCCAGTCCGGCATGGCCTGCCTGGTCGAGGGCGATGGTCCTTTCCCGGAGCCCGGGGAGCGCGCCAAGCGCATACGGCTGGTCTCGAACAACCAGGTTCAGGCCCTGGCCAGCGCGGTGATCAGCCGCCTGGAGCGGGTCTGGGTGGCCTCGGAGGCCACCGACACGCACGTCCTGGCGGTCCAGTTCGATCAGCCCCAGCCGGCGCTGATCACGAGCCTGCTCGATCTTCTCGCCCCCAGCCCCTACGTGACCGACGGTCTCGGCGACCTGTCGTGAAGAGCGAGGCCCCTTGCGGGGCCTCGCGAAGCTTCAAGAGGGGCGATCCAGGGCGGCAAGCTGGCGGTGGATGTCGACGCTGTGAAGGATCCGCTCGAGCTCCTTGAACATCCAGATCCGTTCGGATGGCGGAATGTCGAGAAACTCGGGGAAATCCCCGATGGTCCACCGCAGGCCGACCCGCTCGGCCTCGGCCAGCACGTGGCGCTCTGCCGGAGTCAGCGGGTGTTTGCCCCGCCGGGTTCGCGATACCGGACCCTCGATCAGCGTCTGCCAGTTCTCGGGAGCCTCGGCGAGCTCCTCGAGGTCGACCAAGTACCCGCTCACGATGGCAATGAGGAGCTGGGGGTCGCACTTTAGCCCCGAGGCCAGCTTCTGCAGCGTGGCCAGGGATGGGGCGTTCTTGATCCGGCCGACCATCAGGTTGGCAAGCGTCCCGGGGTCTAGCCCCGCGGCCCGGGCCAGGGCATTGTGGCCCAGGCCCAGAACCTTTCGTCGGTGATGGATGAATAAAATGAGTCGCTTGATTGGAGTGGGCATCCAGAAGCTCCTTTCTGGTCGAACATGATAACCCTTCGTCGCTCGAAAAGTGTAGATGTCAACCGTTCGATGGATTCCAGGCCTCTTCGCGTCGCGACGCCGCCACGGCGAACTGGAAGGGGTCTTGGCTCTGGTTCGAGCGTGTCGCGAGATCTTCGTGAAGATCCAGGGGGCGGCTGCCCGGTTCCGGAGCTCAGTCGAGCTTGACAGCCGTCCCGTAGGCCAGGATCTCGGTGATGCCGGACATCAGCTCGGTCGCGTCGTAGCGCATCGCGACGATGCCGTCGGCCCCGAGGGTCCGGGCATGCGCGACCATGCGGTCGTAGGCGTGCTGGCGGGCCTTCTCGCAAACCCCCTCGTAGGTCGCGATGTTGCCGCCGAACAGCATGCGGAAGGCGCCGAAGATGCCCTGGAGAACGTTGGGCGTCCGGACGACGAGACCTCGGACGATGCCCAGTTCGGCCCGCACGGACCTTCCCTGGACTTGATTGGCGGTGGTGACGATCATGCTGGCCGGGCTGTTCATCTGCGGAGACTCCTGGAGTCCGGGCAAATCACATGAATTGGCGCCCGGTTGAACCATCATAGCGGTTGCCGGCGGTCACGCCTCGGGCCGGAGCAGCAGGTTGAGGCCCAGCCGCGGGTTGTCGCCCATGCCGTGGAGCACCGTCCCGGGTTGAGCGTGGCAGGCGTCCAGGAACTTGCGGAAGTTTCCGTTGTGGGTCGAGACCAGCCCGAAGAATTCTCGCCAGAAGTGCTCGGAGACCCCCGGGCCGGCGAGACGCTTGAACTGGCGCTCGAGGATCCGGTGGATGACGACCAGGTCGTTCATGCCGCCGACCAGGCCCTGCGCGTAAGTCGTGGCCTTGGAAAAGAGCAGGGAGCGAAACCATCGGGTCAGGATCGGCTCGTAGTCCTCGAGCCGGATCGTGCCCGAGCAGCGGTAATCGAGGCGCGTGAAGAAGGGATCGAAGAAGCTGGCGAACTCCTCGAATGCGGCCTCGGGATCGGCTGTCAGCACGGCCAGATCCTGCTGATACCATTCTGCGTCCACATCCGGATCCGGGTCCTCGAGCCGGGCTTCGAGCCAGGAGAGCGCCACCCAGAGCTTGCGGCGAAGCGGCAGATCGCCATCCAGCAGGTCGAGCAGGCGGTCCTCGATCGCTCGAAAGGCTTCCCAGCCGATCTCGAGGTTCGACAGGAGCCGGAACCGATCGGTCCGGAGCTGGCTGGCGAGCGCCATCCGGCTCCGGACGTCCGCCTCCCTCTCGGCCGGGGCCACCCCGCGACCCAGGCGCGCTGAGGGGCACGTGTGGTGCACCGTGACGCAGATCCCGTCCGGGCACCACGAGAAGATGTAGGGAAAGATCTGGCAAGGCTTGAAGATCGGACGTCCGGTCAGGTTGTGCACCGAGCACCTCACGTCCGGGGTGAGAAATCTGCACCGGCCGGCGTCGTCTCGAGCCAGCATGTGTGCGAAGGTGAGACCGCTTCTCGAAGCGTCGGGAATCGGCTCGAGAAAGGAGCCCTCGAGCGCTGGATTGGCGACGTTCCAGTCGGTATCGGAGATGAAACGGGCCGTGTTGGCCTCGATGCCGATGGTCATCGGATGCGTGCAGCAGACGCCGCTTCCGTGGCACGAGAACCGGGTCTCTGGCAGGAAGAGGAGGGGAGTCCGAGGCAAGGCGTGCAAGCGCAGGTAACTGAGATCGAGAAGGGTCCGCGCAGCGCCGAGGGACCGGACGGCATCGAGGCTGGAGATCTCGGCCAGAGCAGCCACGCGCTGACGGTCGATAGGGATCGGGTCGCCTTCGACCAGCGCGCTCCAGGTCACGAGCCAGGTCTGGCCCGCGCTCCGCTCCAGCCCGAATGCCGCACGCTGGCTGCGATCCTCGTCCCAGGTCAGCTCGGCGATCGCCATTCCGCGATCGGGACCGTCGGGATGCCATTCCACGGCCGGAGATCGGTCGCTGGAGCTCGAGCGCAGGGCGAAGCCCGGCAGGTCGGTCGCCGTGGCCCAAGCCGCCAGGGTTTCGTCGCGGGTCGCTTCGTTCTTGCGGATCGCGCGATCTCCCAGCACCACGTAGGCTCCCGGGGCCAGGGTATCCAGGTGGGCCTCGTGGTCTCGCCAGCGGTATCCACTGTCAACGTGGGTTAGCAGTGCCTGCTCGATGGTGTTAAGTAGATGTGGTGTCGTGCGATCGAGGGTCAAGGCGGAGAACCTTCGCGACGAGGGCGAGGGAAGGCAGCCGGAGCCAGAGCGGGAGGCTTGCGAACGCGGCAGGCTGCGGGGGTAGTTGCGTTCTTCTCGAGATCGTACTGCGGTGCCGGGAGAAAGAGGAAGGAAATCCGCACTTGCCAGGCGCTCTCTGGGCGTCCAAGGCGGTGATCTGCAACCTGGTCACGGCGATGACCTACCATAGATCGGCGGGCGAGAGATCGACGAGTGAAACTTTCCGCCCGGCCGTGCTGTCATTGGAGTGTCCGAAAGGAGGTGGCGCGCTTGGCTCGTCCAGCGGCGGGATGGATTGTCATGTCGATGGCAGGCATCACGTGGCTATCGCCCGGAGCGGTCCTGGCGGCTCCCGTCCAAGACTGCCATACACCCGGATTTGGCCGGATGTATGTCCGCAGCATCGTCAACCAGGATGCAGCCGATCGCGTCTTCGCCCAGCTACGACTGACCCCACCGCAGCGAGAACGATGCGTGGCGATCGTCCGCGATGGGTACGTGTCGGCCCACCGGCTTCGCGATGAGGCCCGGAGGTCGTGGCATGTCCTCATGCAGACCCTGCGCAATCCCGGAGCATCGCTCGAGCAGGCGCTGGCCGAACAGCGGCAGGTTGGGCAATATCAGGAGAGTCTTGCGGAGAAACGCCTGGCAACGTGGTTCCAGCTCCGCAGGATCTTGACCCCGGAGCAACTGGCCAGGCTGTCCACCCTTTCGATCGATCCGTCCGCGGAATTAGGGGAAACAAATGGCGAGCAGGGCGATTCCCATGCCGGGCCTGATGGCAGGCCTTAGCAGAACTGCAGATACCTCTCCGGACCTGCACCAGGTTCGTCGCAGCCAGCAGGGAGACACGCGCTCCTTCGGCGAGCTGGTCCGGCGCCACCAGGATCGCGTCTACAATCTGGCCTTGCGAATGACGGCCGATCGGGACCTCGCGGCCGACGTGACGCAGGACGCCTTCTTGCGCGCGTTCCGATCCCTTCCCAAGCTTCGGCAACCCGAGCGGTTCGGGTCCTGGCTGCTCAAGATCGTGAGTAATCTGAGTCTCGATGCCCTGGCGGCACGGAGCACCGTGTCGCTCGA
>JAJYIO010000296.1 GCA_021790035.1 bacterium
CGACCGAGCGGGCGCTGCGTCGGCATCAAACGGTTCCTCGACGGCCGGAAGCTCATAGCGTGCTGCCTGGTATCGTACCCGTCGCTTCCACCCTATAACGCCGAACTGGCGCTGCTGGGCGGATCGTTCGGAAACCCGGGCGGTCGAGGGGCCCCTCGGGTTCCCTCGAGTCATTGCCCGAGCTCAGCGAGGGAGGAGCAACGTTTCACCCTAGCAGCGGCAGCAGGTTGGCCATCTCGATCGCCGCCAGCGCCGCATCGGCACCCTTGTTGCCGGCCTTGGCCCCGGCGCGATCGAAGGCCTGCTCCAGAGTCTCGGTCGTCAGCACGCCGAAGATCACCGGGACCTCGCCCTGGGCGCTGGCCTGGGCGATGCCGGTGGCCGCGGCTCCCGCCACGTACTCGAAGTGCGCCGTCTGGCCCCGGATCACGCAGCCCAGGCAGATGACGGCCGCGAAGGGAGACGCCGAGCGAGCCAGGCGACGAGCAGCGGCCGGAAGCTCGAACGCCCCGGGGACCCAGGCGATGGTGATGTCGTCCGGCCGCGCTCCGTGCCGAACGAGCGCGTCGACGCAGCCCTCGATGAGCTGGTCGGTGATGAGCTGGTTGAAGCGCGAGGCGACGATGGCAAAACGCTTGTCTGTGGCTACCAGCGGTGCGGAAAGGATCGTTGGCATGAGCTCGGCTTCAAAAGAGCAGGTGGCCGAGCTTCTCGGCCTTGGTCTGCAGGTAGTGATGGTTGTGGCGGTTGGATTCGATCCGGATCGGCACGCGATCCTCGACGATGAGCCCGTAGCCCTCGAGGGCGACGACCTTGCGGGGGTTGTTGGTCAGCAGGCGCATGCGCTTGACCCCGAGATCGACCAGGATCTGGGCTCCCTGTCCGTAGTCGCGGAGATCCGCGGGAAATCCTAGCTTGAGGTTGGCCTCCACGGTGTCGTAGCCCTCGTCCTGGAGCTTGTACGCGTGAAGCTTGTTCATCAGGCCGATGCCGCGGCCCTCCTGGCGCAGGTACACGAGGATGCCAGCGCCCTCGGCCGCGATCGCCTCGAGGCTGCGATCGCGCTGCTCCCCGCAATCGCACCGCAGCGACCCGAAGACGTCACCCGTCAAGCACTCGCTGTGCATCCGCACCAGGATGCCGGGAGTCGCGGGATCCCCCATCACCAGGGCCACGTGCTCGGTGCCGTTGAGGGTGTTCTCGTAGCCAAAGATCGTGAAGTCCCCGAACCGACTCGGCAATCTGGCCGAATGGCGCTGCACGACGAACCGCTCGCTCCCGAGCCGGTACGCGATGATCTTGGCGACCGACGTGATGAGCAGCCCGTGCTCCTGGGCCATGCGAACCAGATCCGGAAGGCGCGCCATCTCGCCATCGGGCTTGAGAACCTCGCACAGGACGCCGGCGGGCTTGAGGCCAGCCATGCGGGCCAGGTCGACGGAGGCCTCGGTGTGGCCCGCACGGGTCAGCACGCCGCCACCACGGGCGATCAGCGGGAAGATGTGGCCAGGACGCCGCAGGTCCGATGCCTGGCTCTGCGGATCCACGCACGTCGCGACCGTCCGGGAGCGGTCCGAAGCAGAAATGCCCGTGGAGACGCCCTCAATCGCATCCACGGATACCGTGAAGGCCGTTCCGCGGGGATCGGTGGGGTTGGCCACCATCATGTCCAGTCCGAGTTCCAGGGCGCGGTCCGCCGTGATCGCCAGGCAGATCAGGCCGCGGCCATGAACCGTCATGAAGTTGATCGCCTCGGGAGTCGCGTGCTCCGCCGCGATGATGAGGTCGCCCTCGTTCTCGCGGTCCTCGTCGTCCACGACCAGAACCATCTGGCCGTCGCGGATGGCCTCGAGGACTGCGGGAACCTCGGCTAGCTCGGCAAGACCGGACACGGACCTTACGACCTCCCCGCGGGTTCGAGAGCCAGGCCCCGCAACGCCAGCACGCGTTCCACGTACTTGCCCAGGACGTCGGTCTCCAGGTTGACGCCGTCCTGGACGGCCAGATCGGCCAGCGTCGTATGGGTGGCGGTCTGCGGGATGATCGTCACCCAGAACGACACCCCGTTGGCAGGGTCGTCGAGAATCTCGTTGAGCGTGAGCGACACGCCGTCCACGGCGACCGACCCCTCGGCGATGAGATGCGCCGCGAGGTGGGCGGGGGCAAAAAAGCGCAGCCGCTCGCTGTTGCCCGCGGGAATCCGTTCGAGCAGCCTTCCGACTCCGTCCACGTGGCCCGTGACGATGTGGCCGCCCAGGCGATCGCCGAGAGCCAGGGCGCGCTCCAGGTTGACCCGGGGGTGCTGCTCCCAGCCGCCCGCCGTGGTCAGGCCCACCGTCGTGGGGGACACGTCGACATCGAAGGCGTCCCCCGACACGCGAGTGACGGTCAGGCAGATACCCGACACGCAGACGGACTCGCCAATCGCCAGGTCGTGGCC
Organism: bacterium; assembly: GCA_021790035.1. Classification (GTDB taxonomy): domain Bacteria; phylum Cyanobacteriota; class Sericytochromatia; order S15B-MN24; family VGJW01; genus JAJXWQ01. The sequence goes on from JAJYIO010000296.1 coordinate 2,441, forward strand.
AAACTCGGCCTCGATCGTGAAGGTATCCCCCGAGCGAGATACCACGCGGCCAACCGCCTGAACAAGACCCGTGAACACTGCAAAGACCAGCTGTCTCTAGGGGGGCGCCGTGCGTGGCCAGCTTGCCGCCTGCGCAACCGGACCCCGGATAAACCAATTAGGGCCTATTTTATCCCACAGGGCCCTTCCTGACCAGCGACGGGGCCGCGAGCCCTGTCGAGCGTTACCGCACGATTCGGGCTATGCTAGAGGGGCGCGGTCCTGCACGAACTCCCCCCCATGAAGGCCTTCATCGCCAGTCTAGAGAAACTTCTCGGTCGCGATCGGGTGCTGCACACCCCAGCCGCGCTGATGGCCTACGATTGCGATGCCCTGACGATCGCCAAGCACCGGCCCGACGTCGTCGTCCTCCCCGAGAGCACCCGCGAGGTCGCCGCGGTCTGCAAGCTGGCGCACGACGCCGGGGTGGCGATCGTACCCCGCGGGGCCGGCACGGGCCTGTCTGGCGGAGCCCTGGCGGCGGACGGCGGCGTCATGATCGCCATGGCTCGAATGAACCGCATCCTCGCAGTGGACGTCCCCAATCGCCGTGCGGTGGTGCAACCCGGCCTGGTCAACAGCCCGCTGTCCGATGCCGTGCGTTCGGACGGCCTGTGCTTTGCCCCCGATCCCTCGAGCCAGTTCGCCTGCACGCTGGGAGGCAACGTGGCCGAGAATGCGGGCGGTCCCCACACGTTGAAGTACGGCGTCACGACCAATCACGTCCTGGGACTGACCGTCGTGCGCTCCGATGGCACGATCGTCACCCTGGGCGGGGCCGCCGAAGGCATGCCCGGATACGACCTCGTGGGACTGTTCGTCGGCAGCGAGGGAACGCTGGGCGTGGCCACCGAGATCGTCGTCCGGCTCGTCGCGATCCCCGAGGCCGTGCGCACGATGCTGGCGATCTTCGACACGATCGAGCACGCATCGGGAGCCGTCGGCGCGCTCATTCGTTCCGGCATCGTCCCGGCAGCGCTCGAGATGATGGACAACCTGGTGGTCCGCGCGGTCGAGGCGGCCTTTGGCTTCGGCTTCCCGGTGGACGCGGCGGCCGTGCTCATCGTCGAACTCGACGGTCTGGCCGCCGGCCTCGATCGGCAAGCTGCCCGGGCCCGCGACATTCTCGATGCGTCCGGAGCCCGCGAGGTGCGTCTGGCCAAGGACGAGGCCGAGCGGCAGCTGCTGTGGAAGTCTCGCAAGCGAGCCGTCGGGGCCCTGGGTCGCTACGCCCCGGCGCACGCCACCCAGGACGGCGTGATCCCGCCCAGCAAGCTCCCGGAGGTCCTCGAGCAGATTGCCCGGATCGCGGAGCGGTACCGGATCCGCATCGCCAACGTTTTCCACGCCGGGGACGGCAACCTGCATCCGATCGCCCTCTTCGACGACCGGGACGCGGACGAGATCCGCCGGGTCATCGAGGCCGGCGGCGAGATCCTGCGCCTCTGCGCCAGCCTCGGCGGCTCGATCACCGGAGAGCACGGCATCGGGGTCGAGAAGATGGCCCACATGGAGCTTCTCTTCGGCGCGGACGACCTCCTCATCCAGGACTCCATCCGGCAGGTCTGGGATCCCGCAGGGCGGATGAACCCGGGCAAGGTCCTGCCGCAACGGGCCTGCGGGGAGGTCGGCCCGCTCGCGAGTCAGCCGGCGTCGGCATGAGTCCCCCACCGGCTGCGCCGACAGCGTCGAACGAAACGCTACCTGCTGAGCGGGGCTACGCAGCAGCTTGCCCGCAGCGGGGGGCGAGTTTGAGAGGGGCGAAGGGCCCCTCTCAAGTCACTGCCGGCGAAGCCGGAG
>JAJYIO010000297.1 GCA_021790035.1 bacterium
CTCATCACTGGTTTCCGGTCTCAAGCAGCAGGCTCATCGACTGGATCCCCACGCGCCCCGGCCATCGGACGGATACTGATGTCGACGGTCGTGTTCTTCCACCGCAGGATAGGGTGCTCGAAGTAGACTTTGTGCCAGGGGGCGATCTCGACGGTCAACACCGGCACCAGCTCCCCGTCGAGGTGGTACGTGGGTCCCGCGAACGTCTCGGCCTCGGCCGACGTGGGCATGAGACGCGGGCGCCCGGCGCCGACGGCTTCGGGCATGAACTCCCCCCTTTTTCTGCGTTGCTGGCGGGCAACCCGTCACTTGTACCCCAAAACCAAGTCGTCACGGAGGGCCCGCGTGAGCCCTCCGTTCCCGACCGTTTCTCCGTGCTGAGCGTCCGCTGCGCCCGACACGATCAGATTAGCTCAAATGTTCGATCGCAATCTGTGATCCGTGCACCGGTTCGCCCCGGGCCGCCCTATAATGCCCCCGAGGAGGCGAGCAGGTGAGGCATTTCCCGTGGGGATCCCGACTGGCGCGTCTGGCCGCGCTGACCGCCCTGCTCTGGCTGGCGCGCGCGCGGGTCGGCATGGCGGCCGCTCGGGCGGCCACGGACCTGGAGAGCCCGGGCGTCACGGCCGACCAGGCCGTCCAGGCCGCCCGGAGCGGGTTTCTCGCCCTGCCCGGCTATCGGACCACGATGCGGTTCTTCCAGAAGGAAGGCGCCCGCGAGGCGCGTGGCCTCTACGCCGTGACGGGCATGCCGCCCCTGACGATTCGCATCCACATCGTCAAGGGGACGGGGCAGGGCACGACTCTGCTCTGGAACGGCGGCCCGACCGCCCAGGTCCGGCCGGCGGGGTTCCTGCACTTCGCCACTTTCACGCTCTCGATCACGGACGACCGCCTGGTCTCGATCCGCGGGTATTCGCTAGCCCAGACCAATCTCGACGCACTGCTCGCGCAGGCCGCTAACCGTCAGAACCGGCGGCGCCTGGTCACCGCGACCCCGCCGACCGTGTCCGTTCGCGGACCGGACCTCCTGCCCGGTTGCGTGCGGATGCTCGTGCGGCTGGAGCCCCGGACCTTGAGGCCCGTGACCATCGAGGCCTTCGACGCCCGTCAAAAGGTGTTCGAGATCGACCTGTCGCACCTCGAGGTCGTGAAGTCCCCCCAGGTTCACCTCTGATCGGCCCGCGGCCGACCGGCGCTCGGCCGGTTCCCTTATAATTGCCTCGATGAACCAGGTCGCCCTCGGGCCGGCGAGCACCGATCTGGGAGCCGAAGCGCGCCTGCGGCTCCAGCAGTACCTGCGCGTCGACACGACCAATCCCCCCGGTCACGAACACGCAGCGGCCCGGCTGTTGGCGTCGTGGCTCGAGGCCGAGGGCATCGCCGCCACCGTCTACGAGCCGGCACCGGGCCGCGCCAATCTGGTGGCCCGGCTGCCCGGCGACGGCAGTCTGCCCCCGCTCATGCTCTTGCACCACATGGACGTGGTGCCGGCAGACGCCGACCGCTGGTCGCATCCCGCGTTCTCGGGCCACGACGAGGGGGGCGTGCTCTGGGGCCGCGGAGCCCTCGACATGAAGGGCCTGGGCATCATGCAGCTCGTCGCCTTTGTCGAGCTCAAGCGGCGAGCGGCCAATCTCGCGCGAGATGTGATCTTCTGCGCGGTTGCCGACGAGGAGACGACCAGCGAGTACGGAGCGCGGTGGCTGCTCGAGCACCACCCTGACGAGATTGCAGCCGACGATGTCTGGAACGAGGGCAGCGTGGGACTCCTGGGCCCCCATGGCGAGCACCTGTTCGGGATCGCCACGGCCGAGCGGGGTAGCTTGTGGGTCAAGGTGACCGCGCACGGCGAACCGGGGCACGGCTCGGTCGATCGTCCTGATAGCGCCACCCGGCGACTGATCCGGGCCCTCGCGCGCCTCGAGGGCCCGCTGCACAACCTCGAACTCTCCGTCGAGTCGCAGAACACGTTGAGGCTGCTCGGCCAGATGCAAGGGGGCCTCGAAGGGTGGCTGCTGGGCAACCTCCACCGGCCGCTCATGCTGCGGCTCTTCGGGCCGCTGATCGCCCGCAAGGAGCCGCTCTTGTCGTCCATCCTCGCCTCGACGTGCAACACGACCGTCCTCGCGGCGGGCTCGAACGTCAACGTCATGCCCGCCCAAGCCTCGGCCCTGATCGACATCCGCATGCTGCCCGGCCACGGGCCCGACGACGAGCTCGCATGGCTCGAGCGTACCCTCGGGGATCCCGGGCTCACCTTCGAGGTGATCGAGGCTCGGCCACCCACGCGGAGCGCGTCGCAGGGGCCCCTGTACGACGCGATCTCAGACGCCTTGCGAGCCGAGTATCCTGGTTGCGCCGTCGAGCCCATCGTCACGCCTACGGGCACCACCGACTCGGCCTTCTTCCGCCTGCTCGGAGCCCGGGCGTCCGGACTGCTGCCGATCGTCGCGCCCCTCGAGCAGCTCAAGACGATGCACGGCGACGACGAGCGCATCACCCACGACCAGATCGATCGCGGCACCCGCGTGGTGGTATCGGCCGTCCGGCAAGCCGCGACGGCCCGGGGTTCCGCCAAGCAGCAGCCCTTCTGAGCCCCGATGCCAGCCAAGAAACGACCGGGTAAGGCCTGGCATTCCCTGGCCGTCGTGCTGGGGGGGGCGGCGCTGGTCGTCGCAGCTCGCCTCGCGCTCCATGGCGGCCAGCTCGATCTGCCCCACCTGTCCGCGCAGTTCAAACACCTGGGCCCCTGGGCGCCGGTGGCGCTGGGCCTGGCCGCCGCCCTGGCCAACCTGCTGTTTATCGAGACCTGGCCGTTCCACCTGGCAGCTGGCTCCCTGTTGGGGTTTCGCCTCGGCCTGGTGGCCGTGCTTCCCGGAGTTCTGGCCGGCGCCGTCATCGCGTTCGCCCTCGGGCGCACGGGCCTGCGGGAGATGGTTCGCAGGCGTCTGAGCGGACGCATCAAGGAGCTCGACGAGGGCCTGAGCCGCGACGGGGGCGGCCGGTTCGTCTTGCTGGTCCGGATGACGCCGCTCTTGCCCAATTCAGTATTGAGCTACGCGTTCGGCGCGACCTCCGTGCGCGGGACGGACTACGTCGTGGCGACCGCGATCGCCAGCGTCCCGCAGGCCCTGCTGTTTACCTACATGGGGGCGGCCGGGCTCAAGGCCGACGCCCTCTTGCCCGCGGTGCGGGCCACGGCTCCGGGACTCGTCGCCATGGCGGGCCTGGCGCTCGCGGCCTGGGTGTGGTGGGGGAGGCGATCGCGCAGGGGGTCTTTACAATAAGGTGTTCTTTATCTATTCTTAAACCTTCTATTGCCTTTTTATTTCATGGCGAAGGGTGGTGCCGACCTTGAGCCCTCCATTGCGACGCTTCTTCGGGCTGTTGCCCCTGACCGCGCTGTGCGCCGGCCTCGCGGCGGCTGCGGGCGGGTGCGGCGGAGCTGCGCCGACCCAGCCTCTCTATCCCACGCCGATCCCGCAGGGGCCCTACCAGCCGCAGCCCTATCAGCCGCAGCCCTATCAGCCGCAGCCGACCGTTCAATCGGCCGCAATGACTCTCTACGAGGCCCAGATGGCGTTTCTCCGACTGCCGGGCTACCACACCTCGATGCAGTTCATGCAGCGCAATGGCCAGCAGGTGGCGACCGGGATCTACGACCTGACCGGCGTGCCGCCCTACACGCTTCGCATCGACATCCAGCAGGGCACCGGGGCCGGAACCAAGCTCCTGTGGACCGGCGGCCCCTCCGTGCAGGTCAGGCCGTCGGGGCTCTTGAGCCTGGTCACGGTGAACCTCTCGCTGACCGACAACCGCATCGAATCGCTCCGGGGCTACGACCTTTCTCAGACCAACATCTACTCCCTCCTGCGCATGGCTGCCGATTCCGCCAACCGTGCCGTGCTGGTGCCGGCCAGCGAACCGCTGGTCGAGGTGACCGGCCCGCACCTCCTGGCCGGCTGTTCGCGGATGTTCGCGGCGTTCCAGCCGGGGACCATGTATCCGCAGATGATCGAGTTCGACGATGCGAGCCAGATGGTCGTCCAGATGAATCTCTCCGGGTTCGCGCCCGATCCCTCTCCTTCCTTGAGCATCTAGATGGCCTCGCGGCCGGCCCCTCCGGACTGGATCCTGTCGGGCGATCCGCATCGCGACGTCGGCCGCAACGAACTCGCCCTGCGCTGGCTGGGCACCGCGGGCTTCGAGATTCGCACGGCGGGCGCCGCGATCCTGATCGACCCTTTCGTCAGCCGGCCCAGCCTCTGGAGC
>JAJYIO010000298.1 GCA_021790035.1 bacterium
ATCCGCATCGAGAAGGACGCCCTTCCGATCCTCGAGGTGCCGGTCGACAGCGAACGAGAAGGCAGGGCGAGGATGTCCCGACCGTCGGCGGACGGCGCGAGAACGAGGCGCTCGGGAACCCCGAGCTCAGGGAACCCCGACCAGGCCCGGGCCCGGGCTCAAGGCCAGCGGCGCCAGCAAGCCCGCCCTGGGGCCCCGCGGCGGTAGCCCGCGAGGGCCGGATCCCGGCGGCTGATGACGAGAGCACGGCCAGGCTGGCCACCACCTGCTGGCCAGCTTGGAACCAGACTCGTTGCTTGCTGTCCGAAAAGATTGCCCTGGTCTACGGAATCGAGATCTGCCGGACGCTATCGAAGGTGCTGACCGAATAACCCGGCCCGCTGCTCTGGCCGACGGGCCGGAGTTTTCCATCCTGCGTGGCGACCGCTGCGGCGTTCAGGCCGCTCGACACGGCCTGGCCGACGGCTGCAGACAGCACCGAACGCAAAGATCTGGGCAGCACGACGCCTCCCGAACCTGGCAGAGGTTGGGAGAGGGCTTGATCGACAGCGTTCTGGGCCGCAGAGGAGACCTGGCCGCTCACCTGGGGCGGCAAATCCACGGCGGCAGGGCGAGCGACCGGAGCTGGACCCTGCACCGGGACGGCTGCGCGATGGCCAGGGGCGGCGGTCAGGGTGTTCCAGACCTCGCGAGAGATCGGGTTCTCGGCCAGTGCCCAGGCCGCGGACACGGCGACGCCCGCGACCACGCCGATGCCAATCCAGACCAACCGAGCGCCCCAGTTCGAACCGCGCCGCTTACGACTCCGGCCCCGACGCCGCCCGTCCCCTTGGCGGGGTCGTCCAGACTTGCTGCCCGATCGCATCGACTGGATCCTCCCTCTGGACCCTTACCCACCCGGCCCAGGACTTCCACTTCCCCAACGTCCGCGCCGGTCGACCTTGCCAAGGCTCCGGCTTTGAGCTTGGCCCCGGCTCGACTCAACGCGAAATCGCGCTAAACAGGGTCATCTTGACCGTCATCCATTCCGCCACGTCTCGTCAGCCGCGGCAGTGCCTGTTCACGTACCCGCCGTGTATGCTGCGCGGATTTCCTCGCCTTGCGGACGTCTTCCAATCGGTGTGAGCCTGTTCAATACTCGTTCTTGATCACGAAAAACGAACCCCGGATGGTTCCGGCCAGCTTGGACTTCTGCCGGGCAAACTTGAACTTCCCTTCCAGCTCGCCTGGCACGTCCATCCCCTCGGAAAGCTTGAGGCCGACCGCTCGCTTCTTGGGATCGTCGACCGTGTACATGACATTGATCGAGAGACCGCTTTCGTAGAAGACGTAGGCAAATTTGATATTTTCGACCTGAAAACGCGACGTTTGCAGGGGCCTGGACGCGAACTCGAGGCCACGTTCCGCCTTGAGGACCCGGTTGACGTAGTCCAGGGTGTCCTGGCTCTCGCTGGCTGCCAAGACCTCGAAGGGATGGCCGTACTTGTTCATGAAGTAGCGGGCCTCGTTGGCACGAAGGCCCGCAAGGGCTGCCGCGACAGGAGAAGATTCCAGCCCCGTCAAGGAGACGTTCTCGAAATCGACTCTGGCCATTTTCACCGCTCCTCCTGTCACCCGGCTGCTGACTCGACACTTTCGAGTCCGACACGACATCGGCAAACTTTGGAGTCCGACGAAGGGCAATTCGTCTGGTTCGACGCCAAGATCCGGTATCGCGGCCGTCGTTTCCCTACCGATCTTGCCAGTTTACTACGTCGGCCTCTCGGCTGACTGAAAAGAGCCTCCATCGGCGGCGGCATCGCCCCGAACCGGAGCTCGACACGAAGAGAGGCTCAGTGCTGTACTCTGGAGAAGTGAGAAACGGTAAAGCTGTCGGAGGCGGCGCCCTGCTCCTGGTAGCCGGCCTCATGCTCTGGGGATTCTTCCGCTCCGGTCTCAACCCGTGGGCGCCGGCGACTTTCATCGCCATCCTCATCGCCGTGGTCCTCCCGGCGGGCGCCGGCTCCTACCTGCTGGCGATCGCCCTCGGAGCCGGCAGTCGGATCGCCCAGCGCCAGGAAGACCTGCGGCTCCAGACCCTCGAGGCGGAGATCCTGCGCCTGGCCACGCGCAAGGGCGGCAAGCTGACCGCCGTGGAAGTGACCGCCGAACTGGCCGTCGACAAGGCCAGTGCGGACAAGGCGCTGGACGCCCTGGCGGTGCGGGAACTCGCGGAGATGGAGCTCACGGAAGCAGGAAGCATTGTTTACTCGTTCCGGAACCTCGAGAACCTTCCCGACCAGAAGGAGCGCGCCAAGGGGATCCTCGATGCCTGATTTCGAAGCCCGCTGGCCCTGCCCGGTGTGTCTCGGTGCGACGATGGAAAAGGTACCGGTCTCGGACGCCCTCATTCTCGATGTTTGCCCGCGCTGTAACGGAGTCTGGTTCGACGCCGGCGAGGTCCAGCAGCTGGCGCGCTGCAAGCCAGCGGAATTCTGGGCTCTGATCGGGCGACGCGACGAGGTTGCGCGGGTCCCCTGCCATTTCTGCCAGGCCATCGTGCCGAGGGATCAGGACCGCTGTCCGGCATGCGGCAAGGAGCAGGCGTTCGGCTGTCCCCGGTGCGAGGAGCCGATGCGCAAGGTCAAGAGCGATGACATCGTGCTCGATGTCTGCGAGCGCTGCCGGGGAGTCTGGTTCGACAACCAGGAGCTGACCACCATCTGGGATCATCATGGCGCGGCGCGTGGATGGAAGCCTCCGCAGGTCGACATCGGGGCCGTCGGGGCCAATCTTCTCGACGTCGCGGCCTACGATCCGTTCCTGGCCATCGATGCGGTCGAACTCGCAGGCCGGGCCGCCACGGCGGGAGCCGAGGTGGTCGCCGATGCGGTACCCGGGTTGCTGGCCGGTCTGGCTAACCTCCTCTCGGATGCCCCGGAGGCTCTGGCCGGAGTTGCCGATGGCCTCGGGGATCTGGCCTCTGCAGCCTTCGATGCGATCGTCGAGATCATCTCGGGCCTGACCCGCTAGGCCGAAACTTCTACCCGCCCTCTCTACGCTCGGGCAGGACTCGAGGGAGGCCGTCCGCACGGCTGCGCTCCGCTTCGAAGTACGTTTGAAAAGAATCGCTCGTAGGATGGGCCAAGGTGACCTCGCTTGCTTGCAGGAGGAGCTTTACGGTGAAGATCCAGTCGGGAATGCAGTCCCTGACGGCCCAGCAGCTCCAGGCTCAGCAATACGCCCTCTGGCTCCAGCAGAACCAGAGTCAGAGTTCGAGCGCCACGAGCACCCAGGGAGTCTGGGCGATGCATCACCACCATCATGGCCACGGGCACCACAAGGTTGCCGGCCTGGATGCCAGCTCCAGCTCGACCAGCAGCTCTACGGATTCGACGACCCAGGCGCTGCTCTACGACATGAACCAGTCGATGGCCGTGTATCAGGCGGTCCTTCAGGATCGGCTCCAGCAGGGGCAGCAGGTCACGGCTTCGACCGGCGCCGCCTTGACCTGATCCGGGGCCGGGCCCTCTGGCAGGCCTGACCGGTACCATGGTGCCGTCAGGCCTGTTCGCATGAACGACGTCCGGCCAGACGCCGTCTTCGGGTACCGAGGCCCGGCTGCGCCGAAGATCGTTAAGCTTGAAGAGGCCCCAGGCATCGGCGCGTCCCGCGACTGCCGGATAAGGGCGAGAGTGGCGGCCGGTCGATTGCTTCCGTGGTACAACGATCCCATGATCGGCGAGGCGATCCAGCTGCCCCTCGATTTGGAGTGGCGATGCTCACCAGAGGATTCGTTGTGCAGATATCGAGCCGCTGGTCGAGCCTTCTGGCAGCCTCGCTCCTGGCGAGCCTCATCGGGCTCCCGGCCGGCCCGGCGGCGGCGCAAGCGCCTGCAGCTTCTGGAGATCTCTCCAGCTACCACAAGAAGCAGGTAGCGATTCTCGAGCCGAGCGACGGCGTCCTCTACCAGATGCTGGCGCAAAAGTTCATCGATCAGGCTCGCTTCGACTACGTCCAGCTCCAGTACGACAACGACCCGGCCGTGCCCGATGTGGGCTCGTTCCTTGCGGCCTTCGCGGATTACCTCAAGACCCACGCTGCCGCGATGGCGCCAGCCAGCGCCACGACCCCGGCGAGGTTCGGCGGGGTCGTGGTATCAAGGCGCCAGATCGCTCAGGTTCTCGGCTCGTCGTACGTGATCTTGCCCCGCTGGACGGTAGGCGCCGTCGAGGTCGGAACGGAACAGGAAAACATCGACGCAGAGGGCAACGAGCAGCTTTCGACGACGCT
>JAJYIO010000299.1 GCA_021790035.1 bacterium
GACTTCGCCGCCCGCGGATACGATCTCGCCGGATCCGTCCTCAGTCAGGCCTACGGCGGGCTCGACGTGGAGGCGACCGCGTCGGACGAGGCCGTGCTGCGCACTGCCGGCAAGATCCTGACGTACGACGGCAAGCCCATCAATGCCTACTACTGCGCGTCTGCTGGCGGCTACACCGAGGATGCCGCCTCGGTCTGGGGATTCGGCCGCAAGCTGGCAAACGGTCGCGTGGCTGGATACCCCTACCTCAAGCCCGTCGCGGACTTCGACTGGGCCTCTCCGCACTGGAGCTGGCGCACGCACCTCTCCGATGCGGTTCTCGGGCAGCGCCTCGCGGCCGCGGGGATCGGAGCCGGGTCGATCGACAGCGTGGCGATCGCCTCGCGCAGCTTCTCGGGCCGAGCCGAATGGATCGCGATCGAAGGGCAGGCCGGTTGCCGCGAGGTCCCGGGCCAGGTCTTCCGACTGGCCCTCGGTCTGCAGAGCACTCTCTTCTCGCTCGAACCCGCCGGCGACGGCTGGGATTTCGTCGGCCGCGGCTGGGGCCACGGAGTCGGGATGAGCCAGTGGGGCGCGTGGCAGATGGCCACGTGGGGCTTCGGCTTCCCGCAGATCCTGGCGCACTACTACCCGGGCGCCTCGCTCAAGCAGGCGACCCGAGGACGGCATACTTCGAACCCGAAACTTCGCCACCCGTAGAGCCAAGCTACGCAGCAGCTTGCCCTCAGCCGGAGAGCGTTCGAGGGAGAATCCCCGTTTGCCTCTATCCCGTGGCCTTGCGCACGGCCTCGAACGCCGGAAATATCCATCCGTACGAGAAATAAGCCACTCCGCCGACCTCGGGGAAGGTCCGGTCGAACAGGAGCCCCTTGAGGAAGGCCACCTGGGCACGCAGCGTCTGATGGTGGAAGGGGGCCGTCATCGGCGTGCCAGGAATCTCGGCGGTGAAGGAGGGCATGAGCAGGGGGCGCTGGGCCGGCGGCAACTGGGCCACCGTGTCGTCGGCGATGCGCAGGGCCCGCCAGATGGTGTAGGTACCGTAAGGCGCCGGGTAGTCGTCGAGATAGAACTCGTAGCACATCGGAGAGAGAAGATTGAACCGGTTGGCCCACTCGGCCGACTCCTGCACGCGGGTGTCGTTCTCGTGGAAGTAGTAATCCGGGAAGTAGGCCGCGTCGAGGAGCATGCGGCCGTGGACCTCGGCCTTGATGTTGTCGATGAGGCCGGTCAGATCCTCGGATAGCGCTTCCTTGAACCGATCCAGATCGGCCTGGCGGTCCGACTCGACGGCCGGCACACCGGTCTCGAGGAAGTTCTGGAACGCCGGGGTGTCGAGCTCTGGATGCCGCTGCTCGATGAGGGCCAGCTGGCGGGCGTTGTAGCCGAAGAAATCGCGAGGATCCGGCGTGCTGTCGATGTCGTCCCCCTTCATCCGGGTGGGGTAGCGCAGATAGTCGAGCATCACGCCATCTACCGAGTGGCTGGCCAGTTCGTCGACGATCCGGTCCAGCTCCACCTTTACTTCCGGCAACGCCGGCGACACCGTATCCGAGCCCTTCTCGACCTCACCCGAGAGGTCCCCGAATCCATCCTTGACCAGCGTGTCAGGGTGCGCGGCCGCCCAGGCGGGCCCGAAGTTCAGCGTGTGCAACCAGGCATGGACCCGGATGCCTCGCCGGTGGCCCTCGCGCACGTAGGCCTTGAGGAGGTCCACGCCCGGGTAGCGGTCCGGAAACGTCGGATTGCCCGGGTAGATGAGCTTGCCGCCCCAGAAGGTCTCGACGAACAGATCCGTGATCCCGAGGGACTGGGCATCGTCCATCACCTTGAGGATGTCGAGGTCAGAAAGATCGCCACTGTAGGGGCGGAGCCAGAGTCCCTTGCGGGGGACGAGGTCCGACGCGTCGGCCCTTCTCGACCACTTGCGGGCCGCGGCGATCGCGTCGTCGTAGGCGACCAGCTGCGCCGATCGCGGAACTCCCGGGGCCGGATCTCGCAAGGCCCACGGATGGGGCCCGAGCGTGGCCGGCAGCGACGCCATGAAGGCATCGTGAGCCGTCACGAGGCGCTGGATCGGGCTGACTCCATCCGCCAGCGCGGGCGTGGCGACAGCAAGGAGCATGGCGAGGATGAGGCGACGCATGGGGCCAGTTTGCCAACACCCGGGGCACGAGGCAAGGGCATGGACACTTTCCGGTATCATGTCCGGATGCTCGAGACCATTCCTGCGGTATTCGATCACACGCTGGCGCGGCATCCGGACAAGACGGCGCTGGTCCGAAAGCGCGAGGGGCGCTGGGAGCCCATCTCCTACGCGCAGTTTTACCACGACGCCGAGCGCGTGACGGCGCGGCTCATCGACCTCGGGATCGCCAAGGGCGATCGGGTCGCGATCCTGTCCGAGAATCGCCCGGAGTGGGTCATGTCGGACCAGGGAATCCTCGCCGCCGCGGCGGTGGACGTCCCGATTTACCCGACCCTGTCGGCTCCCCAGATCCGGTACGTGCTCGATAACTGCGGGGCCAAGGCGATCTTGCTCAGCCGCGACGTCCACCTGAACAAGGTGCTCGAGATCGCCGCGGACCTCCCGGAACTCCGTCACGTGGTGGTCTTCGACGAGGCCGCCGCCGCCGCTGCTCCCGAGGTCGACCGCCTGACCGTCGTCGGCTGGAGCGAGTTCATCGCCGCGGGCGATCGCCTGCTGGAGTCCACCGCGGACGAGCGCAAGCGGCGCAAGGATCAACTCGCGGCGGACGACCTGGCAAGCTTGATCTACACCTCGGGCACGACCGGCGATCCCAAGGGCGTCATGCTCACGCACCGCAACCTGGTGAGCAATCACCAGACCATCCTGCCGCTCATCTCGCTGGTCTCCGAGGACTCTTGCCTGTCTTTCCTGCCCCTTTCGCACGTGTTCGAACGGGTGGCTTACAACGCCTTCGTCGCCGCTGGAGCCACGATCTACTACGCCGAGAACATCGATGCGCTGGCGGCCAACCTCCTCGAGGTCAAGCCCACCGTGCTCGTGAGCGTGCCCCGCGTCTTCGAGAAGATCCGGGCGAGGGCCTACGACGCGATGGCGAAGACCGGCGGGATCAAGGCGAGGCTGTTCGACTGGGCCATGGAGGCGGGCCGCCGGGCGCTCGTGGACCGGGAAACCTTCGGCTCGTTGCCGCCGATCCAGGCGATCCAGCGACTGCTTGCCGATCGCCTGGTGTTCGGCAAGATCCGCGAGCGGACGGGGGGCAACCTCCGGGTGGCCGTTTGCGGCGGGGCGCCTCTTTCGCGACCCGTGGCCGAGTTCTTCGAGATCGTGGGCATCACCCTGCTCGAAGGTTACGGGATGACCGAGAGCAGCCCGGTCATCGCCTGCAACGTGCCGGACGCCCGCAGGCTGGGCACGGTCGGCCGTCCGATTCCCGGAGTCGAGGTCTCGATCGGCGACGACGGCGAGATTCTCTGCCGTGGCCCGAACGTGATGCAAGGCTACTTCAACATGCCCGATGCGACGCAGCAGGCCATCGACGGCGATGGCTGGCTGCACACCGGCGACATCGGCGAGTTCGACGGCGATGGCTTCCTCAAGATCACCGATCGCAAGAAGGAGATCCTGGTGATGAGCAACGGCAAGAACGTCGCTCCCGCCCCCATCGAGAACGGCCTCATCACCAGCCGCTTCATCGCACAGGCCGTCGTGATCGGCGACAACCGCAACTTCATCTCGGCGCTGATCGTGCCCAACTTCGAATCCCTCGAGCACTGGGCCCATGCCGAAGGGCTGCTCCCGCCGGCTACCTCGGGCGATCCGGTGGATCGGCCGTCACTCATCCAGAATCCCAAGGTCAAGGCGCTGATTCGCTCGGAGATCGATCACCATTCGGCCGATCTGGCAAAGTTCGAGACGATCAAGGAGTTCGCTCTCCTCCCCGCGGAGCTGACGCAGGAGAACGGCGAGCTGACGCCCACCCTCAAGTTCAAGCGGCGCGTGATCCTCGAACGGTACCGCGACCTCATCGACGCCATCTACGCGCCCGGCGCCGCGGCGCGTTCGTAGGGCTTTCAGAAAGGAACGACCGGATGATCCGTACGCTGATCGGCTGGATCCTCTTGATCCTGGGGGGGCTCGACCTGTGGCGCTTCGGCTGGCACCTCTTGCTCTCGGCCCCGCAGCTCATCATCGGGATCGTGCTCGTGGCGCTCGGGGGCGGTCTGGTGGGCGGCGGCCGACTGCTCGGCGGAAGCCGGCGCAACTTCCTGCCG
>JAJYIO010000300.1 GCA_021790035.1 bacterium
GACCGCCCACGGGAACAGGAACACGACCTCGACGTCGAACAGGATGAAGAGTATCGCGATGAGGTAGAACTTGACCGAGAACCGCTCCCGGGCAGAACCGACGACCCGCTGGACTCCGGCCTCGTACGAGGCCAGCTTGGCCGGATTCGCTCGGCTGGGGCCAACGTGGGCCTGCAGCCAGAGCACGACCCCGGGTATGGCGACGGCCAGACCGATGGTCAACAACAAGGCGAAAAGCGTGTCGGTCATTCGCGGCCATTATAGCACCGCGGGGCCAAGTCGCCTGGTACGAAATACCCTCGAGTCACCGCCGGGCGCAGTGAGGGAGGAACCATGCTTCCGGTCTAGCGCCCCGCGGCCAGCATCAAGATCCCGATCAGGGTCTTGGCGTCCGTGATTCGCCCGTCCTTGACCATCGCGATCGCTTCATCCAGCGGCACCAACAGGGGATCGACATAGTCGTCCGCGAGCGGCCTGCCGCCCGGCGCGACGGACAAGCCGC
Source organism: bacterium (assembly GCA_021790035.1). Lineage (GTDB taxonomy): Bacteria > Cyanobacteriota > Sericytochromatia > S15B-MN24 > VGJW01 > JAJXWQ01. The sequence continues at coordinate 503 of JAJYIO010000300.1, forward strand.
GAGCTTCGTACAGTCGAATGAGTTCGGTGGAATAACCCGGGGCCACGAAGAACTCGCCCACGTAGCTCCAGGAGCTGGCCTCGAATCCGGTTTCTTCCAGCAACTCCCGGCGAGCGGTCTCGTCCACGTCTTCGCCAGCTTCGCACGTGCCTGCTGGGATCTCGAGCGTGATGCGTCCGATGGCGTAGCGGAATTGCCGGACCATCACCACCAGGCCGTCTTCGGTGATCGGGAGGATCGCCACCGCACCTGGGTGTTCGATGATCTCCCGATTGGCCATCTGCCCGTCTGGAAGGGCCACGGTATCCACGCGAAGCTTGACGACCCGGCCTCGGTAGATACTCTCCTGGGTCAGGCCGCGCTCGCGCAGGTGCTGGTATTCGTCGGTTGGCATGGTGCTCTCCAGGACCTCCCCTTCGGGGCAGTGGCTGCGGGAGGTTGACTGCCTCCCAGGGATGTCTTCGGCAGATCGATCCGGTATCTGTGCCCGGGGGCCCGCGAGGACGACGAGGCCACGTTCCCGGGTCTTGTCGCCGCAGGGCTGCGGGCCAGAACGGTTTTGCGGCGAGCCCGCTCTGGTTTCGAGAAACGAAGCTGGCCTTGGATGCAGGACAATCTCAAGGTTACTATGACGGCCGTTCGACGGCGATCTGGTGGCGGATCCCGAGGAATCTCCGGGCGGAGAGGATCGCCGCCTTCTGTTCATCGGAAAGGCGATCGCCCCGGAGGTACCGATCGAGCTTCGTGCGGTCCACCCGGGTGACGCGATCGAGGATTCCGACCTCGGCCAGGACCGGCCGGATTTCGTCGGGGCGAAATTCCCAGGATTCGCGGCGTTCGAGCTTGAGGGTGGCGCCCCCCGGGACGGCCAGGGACTCGACTTCGCTCTCGGTGAAGAAGAGCTCGAGGGTGCGCCTCAGCTCCCACTCCTCGTCGCGCAGGGCTTCGATGAGCTCGGATACCTGCAGATAGCGGCTGGCCAGGGAATCCACCAGGTCGAACCGCCCGCGATGCCAGGCGAGCTTCTGGTGGTACAGCCGCTCGAGGTCGGGATACAGGCTGGCCAAAGCCCGGGCGTCGTTCAGGGCCCGGTGCAGGTTCTCGCCCGGTCGGCCCAGGAGCTGCGCCAGACGTTCCAGGGAAAGCGCCTTCTCCCTGGGGAAGACCTCGCGGGCCAGGTTCATCGTGTCGACGACCGGCAGATCCAGGGGGGAGCCGAGGATCTGGAGACAGGCCTGGTTAAGGAAGTTGAAGTCGAACGAGACGTTGTGCGCGACGATCGGGGCCTGGCCGAGGAACTCGATGAAAGACGGCAAGACGTCTTCGATCGTCGGGCAGCCCCGCACCATCTCGGGCACGATGCCGTGGATGGCGATGTTGGATGGTCTGAGGCTGACCTGGGGATCTACGAGGCTGTGGAACTCTCCGGCCGGCTGCCCGTCCTGAAGGCGAACGGCACCGATCTCCAGGATGCGATCGACCTTGTAGTCGAGTCCGGTCGTCTCGAGGTCGACGACGGTGACGAGCCCTGTCAAATGCGGATCTATCTCTTGACTCCCTTGCGAGCCGGGATGCTGACGGCAGGTCGCGGAATCGGCCGAACTCCCGGCGGCGCGACCGGCGCTTCGGGCGGGGCTGCGTGCTCCTGGCTGAGGGTCGGACTCGTGCTTGAGACCTCGGCGGGCTTGGGCTTCTCGCCGGCGATGAACTCGACCGGAGCCAGGCTAGATGCGGCCGACCATGGCGCCAGGGCGATTCCCGACAGCTCGGCCGCGCCCAAGGTGTTGATGCTCGCCAGGGAGTAGCGGTACGTATCGCCCTTCAACAACTCGAGCCCCGGAATGTCGGGGAAGGTGATGCTGGTCCCGGTCGTCCACCCCTCCCAGAGCGTGGTGGCGCTGGCCCCTGTGGACTCCAGCCGCAGCCGGTAAGCCGAGACGTTGGGCAAGGGCTGCCATGACCAGGTGGTATGGGCCCCCACGTCCATCGACGGCGTGGCGGGAAGCTCCGGCAAGCTCATGTCGTCGGCGTGGCTGGGCCCGGCCAGGTCGTGAAGATGCGCGTACGCGGCATCCCCGTGCCCGTCGATCCCCGAGGCCACGAGGTGGTATGCCGTGTTCGCCTCGGGGGCGGGTACGCTGAAACGGTAGTAGCCGTCCTTGTCGGGAGCCCGCGAAAGGAGCGGGATGTCGGCCGAGGCGTCGGTCTCGAGGAAGACCTGGACCTGCCCGGGCTTGACCGAGGCTGCCTGGGAGGTGACCTTGCCCGCCAAAATGATCGGGTGGGTGACGGCGCGGAGCGTGATCTGCGGGTGCCCCGAGCGCCTGTTCTTGCCGTAGGCAACCGGGATGTCCTGAACGTAACCCCAGGCTCGAACCTCGCCGGGTTCGCCCGTCTCCCAGGCCGCGAGCGTCAGCTTGCCTGAAGGCAAGCCGTCGATCGTGAAGTCCCCGTCGGCATCCGTCAGCGCCGTCGGCGAGGCAAAGAGCCCCGACGGCAGGGCCGCCGCGACGTGAACGCCCACGGCCGGCTTGTGGTTGAGAAGGATGACCTTGCCGGTGATCTCGTTGCCGGTGGGGGCTCCATTGGGCACGAGAACCAGGTCGAGTTCGCCCGACGCCGGTCGGCCACCCTGGTAGGTGACGGCCTCGTAGCCGCGTTTGAAGGCGGTGATGGCATAAGTCCCGGGCGGCAGGTCGTGAATTGCGAAGTTGCCCTTGGTGTTCGCCTTGACCTCGATGGGCTTGTCGAGCTTCTGGACCGGGGCGGCGGTGGCCGACGGACCGGGCGGCAAAGCCTCCAGCGAGGCGCTGGCCGGTGCCGAGCTCGACGCAGGAAGGGAACCGCTGGCCATCGGGCCGGGCGGGGGAGGAGGGGCCGCCGGGGCCGCCACGGTCTCGACGACCAGGAGCGTCACCTTGGACAGGGGCTTTCCGGTCTGGGCATCCGTGACCTGGCCCTTGAGGGTGAGCTTGTCGGCCGTGTCGTTCGTCTTGACCTGGCCGGCGGGGTTGGTACCGCCGGGGAGATTGGCGCCGGCCACGGAGTTTGGCTGCGTCGGGGAGCTGCTGGCGCACCCGGCGGTCACCCCGACGACGGCAATCACGGAGAGAACGGCCGCCACTCGAGGGGCAAGGCTGTGCATCGTGTCCTCCAGGATCGGCGTCGGTAGGGCTTTGGCGCGGACGATCGCCCGCTTCCGGTGCAAAAGGCCTCTAATGTTAACCCGACCAAGGGGCTATCTCAAGCACCGGCACTCGGCGGTACTGCGTGACGGCCTGGCTGTGAGCGGTTCGGCGGGGAAAATGCGGGGCGACGAGCCTGCGGGCGATCAGTCGATCGCGCCCAGTGCCCTGGCCACCTGGCGGGCCTCGGCGAGCAGCATGCTGGCCAGGCGGGTCGGCTCTGGCAGGCGGTAGCCTTGACAGCACTCGCGAACGAATCGTGCCGCCGTCGCCAGGCCGATCCGATGCCCCGAGGAGATGAACAGGGGCGCGACCCGGTTCTTGCTGCGGTAAACCGTGCCGACGATCTCACCCTGCCAGACGAGGTTGGTCGTCGAACCGATTCCAACCTCGGGCTCGACGAAGCTCCCGACCGTGGCGGTCTTGGCGCATCCGATGCTGGGAATGTCGAGCATGACCCCGAGATGGGAGGCGAGGCCCAGCCCCTTGGGATGAGCGATGCCCGGTCCATCCACCATCAGGAGGTCGGGCCGCCGGGGAAGATCGCCCAGGGCCTGCAGGAC
>JAJYIO010000301.1 GCA_021790035.1 bacterium
GGCCAAGCTGGCCTCGTACGAGGCCGGAGTCCAGCGGGTCGTCGGTTCTGCCCGGGAGCGGTTCTCGGTCAAGTTCTACCTCATCGCGATACTCTTCATCCTGTTCGACGTCGAGGTCGTGTTCCTCTTCCCGTGGGCGGTCAACTTCCGCACGCTCGGTGAGCGGGGCTTCCTCGAGATGTTCGCCTTCATCGCCATCCTCTTGGTGGGTTACCTGTACATCCTGGGGAGGGGGGCGCTCAAGTGGGATTAGAGACCCTTTTCGGCAATTCCATCGTCACGACGAAGATCGACTCGGTCCTGAACTGGGCTCGCAAGAACAGCATCATGCCGATGCCCTTCGGCACGGCGTGCTGTGCCATCGAGTTCATGGGCCTGGTCAGCTCGCAGTACGACGTCTCGCGATTCGGTGCCGAAATCGTCCGGTTCTCGCCGCGCCAGAGCGACCTCCTCATGGTCATGGGGACGATCAGCTACAAGCAGGCCCCGATCCTGCGCCGTATCTACGACCAGATGCCAGAGCCCAAGTGGGTGCTGTCGATGGGCGTCTGCGCGTGCTCGGGCGGGTTCTACGACAACTACTGCACCGTCCAGGGCATCGATGACATCATTCCGGTCGACGTCTACGTCGCGGGCTGCCCTCCTCGTCCCGAGGGTCTGATCGAAGCCATCTTGAAGCTCCAGGGCGAGCGCATCGGCAAGGAGACCGTCCTCGGACGCCCCGAGCCCGTGGTCTCCCTGCCCGTCGCCAGCCGCGATCGCGAGGGCGGTGCGCAGGAGACCGTTCGCCACTAGACAGGGCAGGGTTCATTGAACGAGACGTTGCAGCAGATCAAGGGACGCTTCCAGGAAGCGGTGGCGGTCGAGCCAGGGCTCGACGGCGACGTCGTCGTCCTGGCTGATCCCAGATCGTCCCGCGGTGCACTGCTCGAGGTCATCGGCGCGCTCCGCGACCAGGGTTTCGCGGTCCTCACGGACCTCGTCGGCGTCGACTACCTGCAGTACCCGGTCCGGCAGCCGCAGCGGTTCGCGGTGGTCTACATCCTGTCGGATCTCAAACGCCGGCAGCGGGTGCGCCTCAAGGCCTACGTTGGCGCCCAGGACCCCGTGCTGCCCTCCGTCACGCACATCTGGAAAGCCGCCAGCTGGCTCGAGCGCGAGTGCTGGGACCAGTTCGGCATCCGCTTCGAGGGTCATCCCAATCTCAAGCGCCTGCTCAACCATCACGAGTTCGTAGGCCACCCGCTACGCAAGGATTACCCGATCCGGTCGCGGCAACCGCTGTCCGAGAACGACTCGCTGGTGGACGAGCTCGTCCTGCGACTGCGCCAGAAGGGCTTGGTTCTGCCCGCCATCGAGGCCCCGCTGGTTTCCCCCGGCGCCAGGGTATCCGACCACGGCGAGGAGGCTGCGCCCGGCTCCCCGTCTTTCGGCGCCCGGGGCGGAGCGGCATCCGCCGCGGTCATCGAGAGGATTTCCGCGCTTCCAGGAGTGCTCGCAGAACCCGAGTTCTATCGCGATCTGCACACCGAGCTGATGTTCCTCAACATCGGCCCGTCCCACCCGGCGACCCACGGAACCCTGCGCGCCCTGGTGGCCCTTGATGGCGAGACGATCGTGGCCGCGGTCGGCGAGATCGGCTACCTGCATCGGGGCTTCGAGAAATCGACCGAGCTGCAAACCTACAACGGCGTGATCCCGTACACGGATCGCCTCAACTACGTCTCGGCGATGATGAACAACTTCGCCTACTGCAAGACGATCGAGAAGATGCTCGGCATCGAGACGACCGAGCGGACCAAGGCGATCCGCGTGGTCATCGCCGAGCTCTCCCGGATCATCGATCACCTGGTCTGCATCGGGGCCAACCTGGTGGATCTCGGGGCCTTGACCAACTACTGGTACCTCTTCAATGTCCGCGAGAAGGCCTATGACATCTTCGACCGGCTCACGGGAGCGCGCCTGACCAACTCGTACGGGCGTGTCGGTGGCGTGGCCCGGGACTTCTACCCGGGTTGCGGCGACGACATCCTGCGGGTGTTGAAGGAGGCCGAGAAGGCGATCGCCGACGTCGAGCAACTCATCAGCCACAACCGCATCCTGCTCGATCGCCTCACCGGCATCAGCACGGTCCATGCCGAGGAAGCCCTGTCGCGGGGCTGGACCGGGCCGCTGCTGCGAGCTTCCGGGGTCGAGTACGACGTCCGCAAGGCGTTTCCGTACGACGGCTACGAACAGTACGACTTCGAGATTCCGACCGGCACGGTCGGCGATACGTATGACCGCTTCTTCATCCGCTTCTACGAGATGGCTCAGAGCGCCCGGATCATCCGCCAGGCTCTGGCCAAGATGCCGGCGGGTCCGATCTTTTTGGACATCAAGACCGCCGCGTTGCCGCCCAAGGACGATACCTACAACAACATCGAGGGCTTGATGAACCACTTCAAGCTCATCTTCGAGGGGGTCAAGGTACCCGCGGGCGAGCTATACGACAGCTACGAGGCCGCCAACGGCGAGCTGGGATTCTTCGTCGTCGCGGACGGTTCGGGCAAGCCCTATCGCAATCGCTGCCGACCGCCGTCACTGCTGGCCTATGCGGCGTTCCCCGAGATCATCGAAGGACACATGCTCGCTGACGCCATCGCCACCCTGGGCGGCCTCAACATCATCGCGGGAGAACTCGACAGATGAGCACCGCAGGCCACCTCGGATGCGGCGCTCGTGGCGAGCTTGCCCGCAGCGGGGGTAGTTTGCGGGGGTCGAGACCCCTGCAAGTCACTGCCCAGGATTCCATCGCGGGAGAACTCGACCGATGAGCACCGCAGGCCACCTCGGATGCGGCGCTCGTGGCGAGCTTGCCCGCAGCGGGGGTAGTTTGCGGGGGTCGAGACCCCTGCAAGTCACTGCCCAGGATTCCATCGCGGGAGAACTCGACCGATGAGCACTGCAGGCCATCTGGAGGCCGAGGCCTCGACTCCGGCGAACCCCTTCGCGTTCACGGCCGAGAACGAGCAGAAGATCGCCGAGATCCGGACCCGCTACCCCAGCCATCAGTCGGCCGTGCTGCCGGTGCTGTGGGTCGCCCAGCAGCAGGTGCTGGCAGACCCGAGCCGGCCGCGCCAGCTGACGCCGGACGTCATACGTGCGGTGGCTGCGGCGTGCGGCCTGAAGCCCGCCTACGTCTGGGGCGTGGCCACGTTCTACACGATGTACCACACCAAGCCGGTGGGCGAGCGCCTGATCGAGGTTTGCACGAGCGTGGCCTGTGCCCTGGTGGGCGGCGAGGAGCTGTACGAGCACGTCTGCCACCGCCTCGAGGTCGATCCGGCGACGGGCGGGACGACGGCCGACGGCACCTTCACGGTGCGGCGCGCCGAATGCCTGGGAGCTTGCGGGTACGCCCCGATGCTCCAGCTCGACGAGGGTCCCTTCTTCGAGCACCTCACTCCCGAGAAGGCGGACGAACTGCTGGCCGAGTGGAAGCGCGAACTCGCCGCCCGCGCAGGCGGCAAGCCGGCGACCGGCTCGTCTGGTTCGGTCAAGGAGGGCCTCTCACGGTGACCAAGGTCCTCACGCAGTACTCCGACCACCCCGACAGCCACACGATCGCTTTCTACGAGTCGCACGATGGCTATCAGGCGGCGCGCAAGGCCCTCACGTCGATGCAACCCGGAGACGTCATCGCCGAGGTCAAGGCGTCGGGGCTCCGTGGCCGCGGCGGGGCGGGATTTCCAACGGGCATGAAGTGGGGCTTCATCCCGGCCTCCTCACCCAAGCCCAAGTACCTGATCGTCAACGCCGACGAGTCGGAGCCCGGCACGTTCAAGGATCGCTACTTGCTCGAGAACGAGCCGCACATGCTGATCGAGGGCGTGATCATCGCTTCGTTCGCGATCGGCGCCCATCACGCCTACATTTACATCCGCGGCGAATTCGCGACCCAGGCCGAGCGGCTCGGGCAGGCCATCGCCGAGGCATACCAGCGCGGGTACCTCGGCAAGAATCTCTTCGGAAGCGGCTACGATCTAGAGCTCACGCTGCATCGGGGCGCCGGAGCCTACATCTGCGGCGAGGAGACCGCCCTCATCAACAGCCTCGAGGGCAAGCGCGGGTATCCCCGCCTCAAGCCGCCGTTCCCGGCGACCAACGGAGCGTGGGATTGCCCCACCTGCGTCAACAACGTCGAGACGATCACGACGGTTCCGTGGATCCTGGCGCACGGGGCGGCCGAGTACGCCAAGATG
>JAJYIO010000302.1 GCA_021790035.1 bacterium
AGACGGTCTGCGAGCCACAGGCCACGCTCGGGCTCGAGGTCTGACCAGAAGATATCGAAGCGGACGAGACCGGCTCCGAGCAATGACGCCAGATCGAGGTAAGGCAGATAGCCGAAGGAATTCTCGGTCATGGCCCGGACGTTGAGGTTGACCGACCACGACCACGGAAACAGCTTGCCTGATGAACGCAGGATCATTCTTGGGGCAGCGGCGGCCAGACCGCCCTGCGCCCACCACGTTCCGGCTGCCAGCATGGCGCCGAGGAAGCTACGCCGGTTCAACAGGTGTTGTCCCTAAAACCCTCGATTGCATGATATTCTAAATTATTCAGAGGCTAAAATAATCGCACCAGTGAACGAAAATTTGTGTCACACCGAAAGGGTAAAAGCAGGAGAGTTGCATCAGATGAGCCCGTCCCCGCTGATCGGTTCCAGTAGCAGCGTAGCCCCTGAGGAGGTGCTTCCCGCCGGTATGGCTTCCCGCAGCTCTCGAATTCCTGGGTTTTACCAGTTATCGGCCGAGGAGCGCCTGCAGGCTCTGGCTCGGTATGCGGATCTCGACGGCCAGGAGATCGACTTCTTGCGCACTGCCGCCGCGCTGACTCCCGAGAAGGCCGACAAGATGGTCGAGAACGCCATCGGGATCCACGCGATGCCGCTGGGGCTGGGGCTCAACTTCTTCATCAACGGTCGGGATTACCTGGTTCCGATGGCGATCGAGGAGGCCTCGGTCGTGGCGTCGGCCAGTTACTCGGCCAAGCTCATCCGGGAGGCCGGCGGTTTCATCGCGGGAAGCTCGGGACGCATCATGATCGGCCAGATCCAGGTCGTCCACTGTCCCAACCTCGAGGTTGCTCGTCAGGAGCTCCTCGACCGGGCCGACGAACTGATCGAGCTGGCCAACCGCGCCTATCCATCGATGGCCGAGCGCGGGGGGGGAGCTCGCGAACTCGAGGTCCGGATCCTCGGCGCCGGGTCGAGCGAGGGGCGTGCCGCTGCGGCCGGGCGGGGTGCGGCGGCGGCGGTGCCGATGCTCGTGGCCCAGTTCTACATCGACACGCAGGATGCCATGGGTGCCAACGTCATCAACACGATGATGGAGGCCGTGGCGCCGGTGATCGAGGAGTTCACGGGCGGACGCGTCTACCTCCGGATCCTCTCCAACCTCACCGATCGCTGCCTGGCCTGGTCGCAGGTCGTCCTGCCGCCGCGTGTCCTCAAGACCGGCCATCTTTCGGGCGAGGACGTCGTCGAGGGGATCTTGATGGCGCAGGCGTTTGCCGATGCCGATCCGTATCGCGCCGCCACCCACAACAAGGGCGTGATGAACGGTATCGACGCCGTCGTCATCGCGACCGGTAACGACTGGCGGGCGATCGAGGCAGGATGCCACGCCTACGCGGCCCGTGATGGGCAATACGGAGCCATGACGCACTGGTCGCGGGATGGCCAGGGCAACCTGGTCGGCCGGATCGAGCTGCCGATGGCCGTCGGGACGGCCGGAGTCGTCCGCAGCAATCCGGCTTCGGCGCTGGCCCTCAAGATCCTGGGTGTCGAGACGGCCCGGGAGCTCGCCGAGGTCATCGTGTCGGTGGGCCTGGCCCAGAACCTCGCGGCGATCAAGGCCCTCGCCACCGAGGGCATCCAGAAGGGGCACATGGCTCTGCACGCCCGGAACGTCGCCATGTCTGCCGGGGCTCGCGGAGACGAGGTCGAGGAGATCGCACTGGCAATGGTGCAGAGTCGCGAGATCCGGCTGGCCAAGGCCCTGGAGCTGCTCAACAGGAAGCGCTGATGGCCATCGCGACAGCCCACGCCAAGGTCATTCTCGCAGGCGAGCATGCGGTCGTCTACGGCCATCCGGCCGTGGCCATGCCGGTCTGTTCTCTGTCTTGCGAGGTTGGCATCGTCGACTCCCCGGACGGCCTGACCTCCTTCGTCGCCGATGCCTATCCCGGTCGATTTTTGGCCGGAGCTCACGAAGAACACCCGCTGTCCTTCCTCGAGGATCTGCTAGGCTGGCTCTTCCGCGACGAGCTCCCGCGCTGGGGGGTCGAGCTTGCGGGGCCGCCACCTCTGTCCATCAGCGTCCGGTCCGAGATTCCCATTGGCGCCGGCATGGGGAGCAGTGCCGCGATCCTGGTCGCCGCGACGCGGGCGCTGTTTGGCCACTACGGCATCACGCCGCCGGCGAGCGAGATCCAGCGGCTGGCTCATGCTGCGGAGATGGGCGTGCACGGGCGTTCGAGCGGTCTCGACGTGGCCGCCGCGGTGCATTCGGCGCCGGTCCTGTTCACGACGGGCGAGCCCGCGGTGTCTCTGTCGATCGGGGCTCCCTTCGATCTGCTGGTCGCTCGATCGGGCGTCCAGAGCTTGACCCGCAAGGTCGTCCTCGACGTGCTCGAGCGGCGCAAGCGCGAACCGGCGCTCATCGATGGGCTGTTCACCCAGATGGGTGGGATCGCCCGCAATCTGGGCGAGGCCATCGCCGATGGGAACCTGTCGGGGATGGGGCGGCTGATGAATCGCAATCAGGAGCTCCTGGCAGACCTCGGGGTGTCTTCTTTGGACCTCGATCGTCTGGTCGCGGCGGCGCAGGAGGCCGGCGCGCTGGGGGCCAAGCTCACGGGCGCTGGCCGTGGCGGCTGCATCGTGGCGCTGGCCGAGCCGGTTCTGGTCGCCACCATTCGCGAGGCCCTGCGTGAGGCGGGCGCCGTGGAGGTGCACGAATACCACGTTGACCCGCAGGTCGTCGCAGGGAACGTCGCTCGCGATCCCGTCATGCGAGTCGGGGGCTGCTCCGGCCAGCCAAGGCCCCAGCGGGTCGAATGATCCGGCAAGCCACCGCGGAGGCCTGTGCCAACATCGCTCTGGTCAAGTACTGGGGCAAGCGGGACGCCGTGCTCAACCTTCCCGCGACGGGCAGTCTGTCGCTGACGCTCTCGGGTCTCGTGACGCGGACGACGGTTACCTGGGCCGAGGACCCGGGGGACGACGCCATCCTTCTGGACGGCAAACCGGCCGCTGGCGCCGAGCGTCAACGGATCGTGACGTTCCTCGATCTGGTTCGCGAGGGAATGCAGGCGAGCGGAGCCAGCGATCGGCCGGGTGCCCCGCGCGCGTCGGTCGAGTCCGTCAACGGTTTTCCGCGGGCTGCGGGCCTGGCCAGCTCGGCTTCGGGGTTTGCGGCCCTGGCGCTCGCCTCCACGCGGGCTGCGGGTCTCGAACTTGCTGACGAGCAGCTTTCGGTCCTGGCCCGGCGCGGATCGGGGTCGGCCTGCCGTTCGATCTTCGGCGGGTTCGTCGAGTGGCTGCCGGGCAGCGCAGCTGACGGTCAGGATTCCCACGCCGTCCCCTTGCTCGCACCGGAAGCCTGGGACGTCCGGATGCTCGTGGCGGTTCTGGCCGAGCGCCCCAAGCCCAAGGGGTCCACGGACGCCATGAACCACACCGTCGCCACGTCGCCTTACTTCGAGGCGTGGAGGGCCTGTGTCCCGGGCGATCTCGACATCGCCCGGCAGGCGATCGCCTCTCGGGATCTGGCGCGGCTCGGCGAGCTTGCCGAATCCAACGCGCTGCGCATGCACGCCACCATGCTCGCTGCGCGTCCGCCCGTGCTGTACTGGCTCCCCGAGACCGTGGCGGCCATGCGGCGGGTCCGGGAGCTGCGCGACGCGGGCATGGCCTGCTGGTTCACCATCGACGCGGGACCCAACGTCAAGGTTCTCTGCGATGCGGCTTTTGAGGCTGCCGTGATCACCGGACTGTCCGATCTGCCGGGCGTCCTCAGGGTCATCTCGAGCCGGCCCGGGCCCGGAGCACGCCTGGTTCCCGCGCTCGTATCGTCGTGAGCAGGCGCGAGAAGAGGGTCTTCAGCGCTCCTGGCAAGCTGGTCCTTGCGGGCGAGTATGCCGTCGTCGCAGGCATGCCGGGGGTCGTCCTGGCGGTCGACCGGCGGGCTTGCGTGGCGGTCGAGCCGGCCGAGGCCTGGAGTTTCGCATCTGGGCCCGGAGCCGTGCCCGTGCCCATCGAGGATGCCTCGAGCTTCGTGCGGGCCTGCTTTCAACGGGTCGAGGCTCTGGGCGGCTTGCCCGGGCCTCACGCGATCACGGCCGACACGCGGGCCTTCGCCGGTGCCGGCGGCAAGTACGGCCTGGGATCCAGTGCGGCGGTGTCGGTTGCGCTCGTGACCGCCTTGCTGGCTCTGGGCGGGCGGAGGGACCGCGATCTG
>JAJYIO010000303.1 GCA_021790035.1 bacterium
GTCTCATCGCTACTTGGACGTCCACCTCGTCGTTCCGGGCGATATCACGGCCAAGGAGGCTCACCGCATCGCCGATGCCATCGAAAGGACCCTGGTCGAGCGGTTCCCGGGCGCAAATGTCATGACCCACGTGGACGTCGCGGATCGCCTGCCTGACGGCCAGATCGTCGTCTCGGACTGATTTGATCATTAAACCTTCGTTAGATCCACGTCAGATCCATCTCGCGACCGCCGATTGACTAGGCGTAGACGTCGGTGCCTGCTGCGTCGAAGCCTGGAGTGTCTCCCCGCCTCCGAGCACGTGGAATCAGCCCGCTTAGCGGGTATAAGACAGCCGGGGAAACGACCTTAACCTGACCTTCGCCACTGCTTTCCACGCGAAGCCAGCCCCGGGTCGAATGTCTCGAGTCGCAAGAACGGGCCTGTCGCGCCGGTGGCGCATCGGACCCACAGGTGGTGCCTGGCTTAGGAGAACTGTCGAATGGGCAACAAGATCACGACCGCAGCGCCCACGCCTGCCCCGATCCCGCAGGCTGCGCCAGCGCAGAAGTCGGGCGGCGGCGGCCTGTTCGGGTTCGTCAAGGACGTCTTTGTTGGCGGTGGCGAGGCCGCTCTCGGGATGGTCGAGGGCCTCGGAACGATGGTCTGCCACCCGATCAAGACGGTCGAGGGCCTGGCCTACGGGGTCACCCATCCGGCCACCCTCTACCATGCATTCGTCGATCCCTTCACCGCGGCCATCGCGTCCGGGCACCCGGGTGAGGCTCTGGGCATGGGCATCGTGGATGTCGCCACGTTCATGATTCCCGGTGCTGGCGAGGCTGGCGCGGGAGCCGATGCTGCCGATGTCGCCTCGGTGGCGGCCAGGGCCGCCGACGCCGCCGCCGCCGCCGGTAAGGCCGCCGACGTTGCAGCTGACGCGGGCAAGGCCGCCGATGTGGCTGCCGCGGCCGGCAAGACCGCCGATGTGGCGATGGATGCGGGCAAGGCCGCCGATGCCGCCAAGGCCGCTGATGTGGCTGCCGGCGCCAGCACGACCGCCGATGCCGCAGCTGCGGGCGGTGATGCCGCTCGCTTCGCCGCCCGGATGGCCGAAAAGCCCGTCATGACCAGGGCCGCACAGGCGGCTTTGTCCGACGCGAATATCTCGTCCAAGGTCGGCAGTGCCGCCCTCGACGCCGCCCATCAGGCTTACTGGGAATCTCGGGCCGCCGGCGAGAGCGTGGATGTCGCCAAGGCCGCTGCGGCCGCCAAGGCTGCCCAGATCACCGGTTTGGCCCAGGATTCGGTGGCGGTCACCAAGATCGTCGGCGGCGCCCGCCTCGCCGGAGCCGCAACCGACACCGCCGAGTGGATCGGTCGGACCGACTACGTCGAGCGGCCCCTGGTGGCCGGAGCCAAGGCGATCGGCGGTGCGGCCGATCGCGGGATTGCTGCCGTGGACCGGGCGGGCACGTACGTCGCCCAGTCGGTCAAGGCCCTTCCCGGCGAGGTCAGCGCCGCTGCCTCCAAGATCGGCGACATCACGATCAAGGACATCGTCACGGCTCCGATCCGCATTCCGCTGGCCGCAGCGCGGGGCGTCAAGAACATCCTCGGCGCCGCCCTCGATGCCACCAAGGCACAGGTCGCGGCGGTGGGAGTGGATGCCAGCAACGCGGTCGCCGATGCGAGCGACGCCGTGGGACAGGCCGCCAAGGATGCCGGCCAGGTTGCCGAGGACGTCGGCAAGACCCCGCTCAAGGATCTTCCGGGGGCGATCGGCCAGGGGGCGTCCAAGGTGGGCGGCATCCTCTCTGCCGGTCTCAAGGCCCCCTTCAAGCTCGCGGGCAAGGCTGTCAGGTTCGCCATCACCCATCCCAAGATCGTCGCGGGCGCGGCCCTGGCCGGAGAGATCGGCGTAGGCGCGCTGGCGATGGCCCAGGGGGCGGGCTCTCCCAGTTCCATCTCGGACGCGCAGGTCCAGCAGATCGCCCAGCAGTACGGCCTGCTCCCCACCCAGCAAAACGTGCAGGCCTTCCTCGCGGAGGTCCAGAGCTATCAGGGCACCGCCATTGGCCCCGACCAGGGAACCCCCGACCAGGTGAAGCAGCTCCAGACCGCCCTGGCTTCTTTGGGCTATGCCGTGAACCCCAGCGGAAAGTGGGACACCGCCACTGCCAACGCCGTCGTCGACTTCAAGAAGGAAAACGGGATCGCCCAGTCTTACAAGATGGCCGATGGCAGCCCCGCGGTCAACGAGTACGTCGACGAGAAGACCGCCAACGCGATGGTCGCCGCCCTCAAGAGCGGATGGCACGCTGGCCAGTCGTCCACCGGAACTTCGAGTTCCACCACGGGAACCAGCAGCTCGGGCTCGGGCACCGCGTCGAGCACGCCAGCGACGGGGTCGTCCTCGAGCACGGGGGGGTCATCCTCGAGCACGGCGTCGACCGGTAGCACGACGAGAGCCGGCTCGGCTACGGCAGCGACGACCTCCACGACGGCGAGCACCACACCTGCGGCACCGAGCACTTACTCCGTCCAAAGTGGCGACACCCTGTCCGCCATCTCGGCCAAGGTACTCGGAAATGCCAATCGCTGGCCCGAGCTCTACGATCTCAACAAGGGCGTCATCGGCTCCGATCCCAACTTGATCCGGCCTGGAATGGTGCTCCAGTTGCCGGCGTCGTCGGCCAGCGCGACGGGCTCGACCAGCGCAACTGGTTCGGTCAGCGCGACGGCTCCCAGCTCCTCGACCACGACCGCGTCGAGCTCGCCATCTGCTCCCCAGCTTTCCGACCAGCAGGTCGCGAGCCTGGCCAAGCAGTACTCGTTGGATCCGAGCCGGGCGAACGTCGAGGCTTTCGCAACCGAGCTCTCGGGACTCCAGAGCAATGGTCTGGGGCCTGATGCCGGCGATGCTCAGGGGATTTCCAACCTCCAGCAGGCGCTGAGCCAGCTCGGATATTCCAGCGTCAAGGCCACCGGCAAGTGGGACGATGCCACGTCCAATGCCGTCATGGACTTCAAGGAGAAGCACGGCATCCACGAGTCGTACAAGCTCGGCAACGGCCAGTGGGCGGTCAACGAGTATGTCGACGAGACCACCGCCAATGCGATTGCTCAGGCTCTCACCGCTGGCCACGACAAGTAGCGCCCATGTCCCGGGCCCCCGGTCGATTCCGGGGGCCCGGATTCGCGCGTTGTTTGCCCGGCGTCACCCCTGGTTTGTCGGCATTCCCGGATCGCGGGCGCATCGAGAGGGCGCAGTGGCGCATGGCTCCAGGCCGCAATCGCCGGTCTTTACCTGGACTTATCCAGGGATTCATCGACAGTTCAGAAAGTTCGGCTCGGTGACGGCGATAACAGTCAGTGGAAAACAGGACAGCGTCAGATGTGGAGGCCGGCCGGAGCCGGTGAGCGCTGTAAAGAAGCTTTTTCCGAAGGTTTCGTGAGGAGGGTTCCGATGGGTATTTCGACGAACAGCGCGGTGCGGAAGAACGTTGCGCTCAACGCCCCGGCTGCGGCTCCCGCCGATGTGTCCGCGAACGTCGCGGCGCAGGCGAACGGGGCGGCTGCCGCTCAGGGTGGCGAACCTACCGCGAACGGCGCCAGCTCGGCAGGCAATGCCCCCGCGGCCTCTGGGACCACGGATTCCTCCAAATCCAGCGGCGGCCTGTTCGGATTCGTTTCCGACGTGTTCGTCGGAGGCGGCGAGGCTGCCTGGGACATGATCAAGGGTGTGGGCACGATGATCGCCCATCCGATCAAGACCGTCGAAGGGCTTGGCTATGCCGTGACGCATCCGGCCGCCCTCGTCCACGCCTTCGTCGAGCCCTATACCCAGGCCATCGCCGAGGGCCGTCCGGGCCTGGCTCTGGGCCGTGGCATCGTCGAGATCGGATCCTTCTTCATCCCGATGGGCGGATTCGGCGGAGCGAGCGCCGACGGGGCGGCTTCGGCCGGCAAGGCCGCCGAGGCTGCCAGTGACGCCAGCAAGGCCGCCGAGGCCGCCAGCGACGCCGGCAAGGCTGCCCAGGTCGCCAGCGATGCCGGCAAGGCCACCCAGGTCGCCAGTGACGCGGGCAAGGCCGCCGAGGCTGCCAGCGACGCCGGCAAGGCCGCCGCGGTCGCGAGCGATGCGGGCAAGGCCACCGAAGTTGTCAGCGATGCGGGCAAGGCCGCCAACTTTGCAGCCCGGCTGGCCGATCAGCCGATCCTCACCAAGGCAGCCCAGGCC
>JAJYIO010000304.1 GCA_021790035.1 bacterium
GATGACCGACGGACCGCGGTGCAACGAAGCAGGCGGGCCGAGATGCGACGGTCGAGTAGCGGGTCATGAATAGTCCAGGCTAGAGCGCGTCAGCCTCTTCTATCCGTGGTCCTCGAAGTAGCAGAAGGGGCAGCGGATCCAGACCGGATCGAGCTCCGCCATGCAGGAGCGGCAGACGCGCTTGTCGGCAGCCACGGCCTCGCCGCACTTGGGGCAGACCGACCACTCGGGTTTGACGCTGAACTGGCAGGCCGGGCAGGTGGGATTGAGCTGGTACTTGCAGTAAGGGCAGGTGGCGAACTCGGCTTCGACCACGTTCTTGCAGCGCGGGCAGAGGCGATCGTGACCGGCCTCGGAGTAGACGACGCGCACGAACTCCTCGAAGGTGGTCAGGCCCTGGCGTACCAGGTCGATCGCGTGCTGGCGCATCGTCATCATGCCGTCTTTTTGCGCTTGCAGGCGCAGGACATTGGATGGTGCCCCCTTGAGGATGAGTTCCTGGGAGTCGCGGCTCACCGCGAACACCTCGTAGATCGCGCGGCGTCCCTGGTACCCGGTGCCGTGGCATTGCTCGCAGCCGGCCCCGCGGTAGAGGGGGGCATCCTCGGGCAGGCCCAGGTCCGCCATGATCTCCGGCGCAGCCCGGTACTCCTCGACGCACTCGCCGCAGATGAGCCGGATCAGGCGCTGGGCGACCGAGCCCAGGATGGCCGATCCGATGAGGTACGGCTGCACCCCCATCTCCTCGAGGCGCGAGATGG
Source organism: bacterium (assembly GCA_021790035.1). Classification (GTDB taxonomy): domain Bacteria; phylum Cyanobacteriota; class Sericytochromatia; order S15B-MN24; family VGJW01; genus JAJXWQ01. Next base: position 762 of record JAJYIO010000304.1, read on the forward strand.
TGCTGGTGGCATCGTTGGCGTGCAGCGAGGTCAGGACCATGTGGCCGGTCATGGCGGCCTCGACGGCGATCTTGGCGGTCTCGTGGTCGCGGGTCTCGCCGATGAGCACGATGTCCGGGTCCTGGCGCAAGACCGATCGCAGGACCCGCGCGAAGGTCAGGTCGATACCCGTGTTGACCTGGACCTGGGTGGCGTTCTCGAAGTTGTACTCGATCGGATCCTCGATCGTGATGATGTTCTTGGCGCGGCTCTGCAGGTGCCCCAGCGCCGAGTAGAGCGTCGTCGTCTTGCCCGAGCCCGTGGGTCCCGTGACGAAGAGGATGCCCTGAGGGCTCTTGAGCAGGCGCAGCATGTCTTCCTGTTGGTGGGCGTTCAGGCCGAGATCCTCGATGGGGCGCAGCGAGGCCGCGGTGTTGAGCACGCGGATGACGATCTTCTCGCCGTACTGGCTGGGCATCGTGGATACGCGGAGGTCCACCTGGGCGTTCTGCACCTTGACCCGGACCTTGCCATCCTGCGGCAGCCGCCGCTCGGAGACGTCGAGGTTGGCCATGATCTTGATGCGCGCTGCGACTGGCTGCTGCGACGCCTTGGGGATGCGCATGACATCGGACAGGATTCCATCCTTGCGATACCGGATCAGCAGGATGCGTTCCTTGGGCTCGACGTGGACGTCCGACGCCCCCTCTGCGATGGCGCCGGCAAGCACGTCGTTGACCAGACGGACGATCGGGGCCTCGACCTCCTGGCCGGCGAGATCCTCGATGTCGGAGCGCTCTTCTTGCACCTCGACGTCGGCTCCGCTCCCGGCGACGGGGCGGCGCGAAACCTGGCTACCGCGGGCGAAGCCGTCGTACTCGTCGTCGGCGATCGGGACGGTGACGGCCCTCAGCCCCGTCGCGATGCGGAGATCATCCAGGGCGTTGACGTCGTTGGGCCGCGGGGTGGCGACCACGAGCTGATCGCCGATGCGCGCCACCGCGATCAGCCGACAGCGCTGGGCCATCCCCCGCGGCACGAGATCCTCGAAGGCAGGGTCCGTGCCCCGGGTCCGGGCCTGGTTCCAGAGCAGGGCGGCGTGGGTCTGGGCCAGCTGGCGCGCAGCCGGCGCCGGCAACACGCCTTGCTGGACGAGCACGGATGTCAGCGTCTGGCTGCCCTCTGCCGCCATCATGGCGGCTTCGAGCTGCTCCGGGTTGATCGCCGAGAGCCCGAGCAGGATCTGGCCCTCGGCCAGTCGCAGCTGGTGCTGCTGGATGTCAGCTGCGCTTTCGGCCCGGATCTGCTGCGCGTCGACCAGAAGCCTGGCCAGGGGGGCCTCGGCCTCGCCATCCAGTGCGGCGCTGACCTGCCGGGGCGACAGGCGGCCCGTCTTGACCAGGATCTGGCCGAGGATGCGATTCTGTTCGAGGAAGGTCGGCATGCGGTCTTTTGGCATGATACCCTCGATCCGCGCGCCCACGATCGAATCGAGACATGCCCGCTTTCAAGCTCCACGCCCCCTTCGCGCCGGCCGGCGATCAGCCGGCGGCGATCGATGCGCTGGCGCGGGGATTCGCGGACGGGCTGCCGCGTCAGACGCTGCTTGGCGCCACGGGCACGGGCAAGACGATGACGATGGCCGCGACGCTGGAGCGCATCCAGCGCCCGGCGCTCATCCTCGCGCACAACAAGACGCTGGCTGCGCAGCTCTGTAACGAGCTGCGCGAGTTCTTCCCCGAGAACGCCGTCGAGTACTTCGTCAGCTACTACGACTACTACCAGCCCGAGGCCTACATCCCGTCGACGGACACCTACATCGAGAAAACCAGCGCGATCAACGACGAGATCGATCGCCTTCGTCACTCGGCGACGCGCAGCCTGCTGGAGCGGCGGGATACCGTGGTCGTGGCGTCGGTCTCTTGCATCTTCGGCCTGGGGGCGCCGGAGGATTATATGCGCGGGGCGGTCCGTCTCAACGTCGGCGAGGCGATCAGCCGCGAGCAGCTCCTGCGCGCGCTCGTGACGATCTACTACGAGCGCAACGAGATGGAGCTGGTGCGCGGTCGGTTCCGGGTCCGCGGCGACACCGTGGAGCTGGTGCCGAGCTACGAGGAGCAGGTGATACGCATCGAACTCTTCGGCGACGAGATCGACCGCATCCGCGTCATCGACCCCCTCACCGGCGAGATCCTGCGCAACATCGAGCAGGTGACGATCTTTCCGGCCAAGCACTTCGTCACGCCCGAGGACGAGCTCGCCCGGGCGCTGCGGGACATCGATATCGAGCTCGAGCAGCGCCTGGCGCAGTTCCGCGCTGCGGGAAAGCTGGTGGAGGCCCAGCGACTGGAACAGCGCACCCGTTACGACATGGAGATGCTGCGCCAGGTCAAGATGTGCAACGGGATCGAGAACTACTCCCGCCACCTGGGCGGCCGGCACGAAGGCGAGGCGCCTGCCACCCTCCTGTCGTACTTCCCCGACGATTTCGTCGTGTTCATCGACGAGAGTCACGTCACGATCCCGCAGCTCCAGGCCATGTACGAGGGGGATCGTTCGCGCAAGCAGGTTCTGGTCGACTACGGCTTCCGGCTGCCCAGCGCCCTCGACAACCGCCCGCTCAAGGTCGACGAGTTCTGGGAGCGGGTCAGCCAGGTTCTCTTCGTGTCCGCGACGCCCGGGAGCTATGAACTCGAGCAGACGGGCGGCCGGATCGTCGAGCAGATCATCCGGCCCACCGGTCTGGTGGACCCGCGGATCGACGTCCGGCCCGTGACCGGCCAGGTCGACGACCTGATCGCCGAGCTGCGCAAGGTCATCGAGAGGGGCGAGCGGGCCCTCGTCACGACGCTGACCAAGCGCATGGCCGAGGATCTGACGGACTACCTGCAGGAGGTGGGCCTCAAGGTTCGCTACCTGCACAGCGAGGTCAAGTCGCTGGATCGCATCGCACTGATCCGGGATCTGCGCCTTGGCACCTTCGACGTGCTGGTCGGCGTCAACCTCCTGCGCGAGGGCCTGGATCTCCCGGAGGTCTCCCTGGTGGCCATCCTGGACGCGGACAAGGAGGGGTACCTGCGCGCCGAGCGGTCGCTGATCCAGACGATCGGGCGGGCGGCGCGCCACCTCGACGGCCACGTGCTGATGTATGCCGACAAGATGACCCGCTCGATGCAGCGGGCGATCGACGAGACCAGTCGTCGCCGCGACAAGCAGCTGGCCCACAACGCCGAGCACGGCATCGTCCCGCAACCCATCGTCAAATCCTTCCGCAATGCCATCCTGGAGTCGCTGGGGGCCTCTGCTCCGGCTGCCACGGCGGTGCCCGACGAGGATCTACCGCGCCTCATCAAGGATCTCGAGGAGCAGATGCGAAAGGCTGCGGCCGTGCTCGAGTTCGAGACGGCCGCCAATCTCCGCGACCAGATCCGCCTCCTGCGCGAAAAGCAGGAGGCCAAGCGTCGGGATCTG
>JAJYIO010000004.1:0-7370 GCA_021790035.1 bacterium
TCACCGGTGGAGCCGAGCAGGCCGAAGAGACCGTGAAGGAATCCGATCAGCCGGAGGCCGGGGTTGTTCGGCAGGCGGATCCTCGCCTCGTCAGAAAGCACACCCGAAGATACCACGGCGAGGCGATCGCGCTCCCGTTCAAGGGCTACTGGGCAGGCGATGGGCCGTGTTCGGGGTCGTTGAGCCAGCTCGCCAGGATCGTCTGCGGGTCCTGGTAGGTTCCCTGCTGGACGAAGGCCAAGGTCTTGTTGTGATCCCGGTCTCGGATCGAGGCTTCGTCGACATGCATCCCTCCCTGGCCGGCCAGGACACCCAGGGCGTACATCTCCTTGCGGTCGTCAGACGGCAAGTCGTTGCGGGCGGCCGCGAGGATCTCGGCGCGGGCCTCCGGTGTGGGGGCCTTGCGCAGCTTGGCGATCAGCCCCTCGAACTTCAAGGACTCGTGATAGGCCGCAGAGTCATTACCCAGGTCGCGCCCGGTCAGCCAGTAGTACTGTTGATTCCGGTCCGTTTGCTGGTTGCCCCGACCTGGCGGGCTCGCGGTATCCGGGCCCTTGGCCAGGAGGTACATGATCGTGCCGTAGTTCGGATCGTCCGTCTTGAGCCAGGGAGACACCCGCCACGCGTGGTTCGTCTCCCACGGCAACGTCGGCACGTCGTAGGGCTTGTCCAGGGTTTCGTAAGCCTGGCTGAAGGCCTGGCGGACCTGCTGGGCGGACGCGCCCAGAACCTTCGACAACCCGTCGTCCGTCAAGGTGGCGTCCAGTACCATCTCCGACGCGCCAAAGGAATCCTGGAACTTGGAGTCGCCCAGGGCCTTGGTCGTGGCGGCATTTTGCACGCCGAGCGCACTGGCCGTCAGGAGGAACTTCCGGACGTTATCGGACGAAGTCCAGCCGTCGACCTTGATATCGCTGCGAAGGTGCCAGAGGTCCTGCTCCTGGGGCTGGCCGGGCTGGTCCCAGGACACGATCTGGCTCGTGGCTTCCTTGCGACCGCTCCACCAGCGCGTCAGGATATTCTCGTGGTTGGTGTCGACCTTCCCGGAATCCAGCACCGCGGGGCCCTCGGGGGTCTCGAGTTGTTCGTGAACCAGCGTTGACGTCGCCATGTTCGACAGCAGCGTGATCGGCCCGAAGTGGGCCTGGACTCCGCTCGTCTCGGATTTCGACGTCGAGGCCGCATTGGCTTCCCAGACGCCCGAACTCGCACCGCGGCCGACCAGCGCCTGGGCGGGCCGGGTATCGAGGGTCATCAGCGCCTGGTAGGCGGCGTCGGCATCCGGCTTGGACAGGTCGAGGACGTATGAGGCGATCGTCTGGTTGGAATCCGAGTTGCTGTAGATCTGGCTGGCGTCGAGGCTCAACCAGCGCTCGATCAGGCCGCTGACCCGGTCCGCGGCGAAGCGCTCGCCGACGCCGACGATGCCGCTGGCCTGAGGCAAATCCTTGCCGAGGTTGGAGTGCACGCCGGCACGCACGCTCGTGACCTCGCCCTTCCCCGTCGTGGCGGTACGTGAAATCGTGACGCGGACCCGATCGTGGTCCATCCGCTTGATGCGGAGCTCGAGGGTCTTCTCCTTGGAAAGGTACGTATCGACCCCGTACGACACGCCGACGGTGAGCGGGCCATTGACCGGCAGGAGCGAATCCCCGGCGTGAATCCCCGTGCTGATCGTGACGCGTCCCCGTCCCTCCACGGCAACCTCGGTGCCGACCGGAAGCCGTCGCACCAGGGCGGGGGTCACGGGAGGCTTGAACGAGAGGCTCTTTACGGCCGCCTTGAGGTGGTTCGAATACGGGGAGATCGTGGAGAACCCCAGCTTGGCATCGGCGGAAAAGCCCGCCGTCACGTTCACCGGCCCGGCCGGAACCCAGGCTGGCACCCAGACGCCAGGGTTCACCGCTCCCCGGACCTCGGCCCATGTGATCTTCTTGCCGGCCTGGTCGGCCGCCTTCGTGGTCGCTTCGCGCTGGGGGTCTTGCAGGATGAGGGGATCGTTCGGCTTGAGCAACTTGACGTTCAGCTGGGTCCACAGGACCCCGTTCTTGCCGATCTTGAGGGTCGGTGGCTTGTATCCGTATTGCCGATACAGGAAGCTGTCCTGGAGTCTCGATCCGACGTTGGAAAACAGGTCCGCGCCGTCACCGAAGGGCTGGTACGAGTCGGTGGCGGTCGAGGAGGTTGCCGCTGGCTGACTGCTGGCCGCCGCCTGACCGCTCGAACTGCTCCCCGCCGTTGCCTGCAGGTACCGCGCCTGCGTGTTCGACGACGTGGAACTGCCGGATCCTACGCTACCTGCCATGTCCTGGCTCCCTCTCCCTCCGGCCGGCCTCCCTGAAGACCGGCTCCTGCGAACCGACGCATTGCTCTGCTTATCGCCATCACCAGCGATAATCCGGTGATCGTCTGGTTGTCGAAAGATTAAGTTTGTGGACAGGTTGCAGGCATTTCTCCGGCATTTCTTTCCTCATGCTAAACACACGCACGGCGTCGCCTCGCGGAGCGGGTGGGCCCGCGACAGGCAGCCCGAATGGCCCGCCGATTCAGGGGGGGCGCCAGGAAACGTGGTGCTGCGCCTGATGCCTGACGGCCGCCGCCGGACCCGCTCGACGATAGCCTCACGCTCTTCTCGCGAATAGCGACGACGGGGCGAATGGGCGGGAGACCCGGCAACGATGTTCATCTGCACCGCCGACCCTACGGCGGCACGGCACCATGCCGCGTTCAACCCCGCACCCAGGCGAGCATTTACCGTCGATCGGCTTGACGAGGCCTGGGCGCGGCTGGGTCTCCGTTCCCGCATGGACCTTTTCCGTGCTGCGCTCCGGACATACCTTGCCAACGCCGGGGAGATGGAGGTCGCTGAGCTCCTTTCCCCGGTGCGGTAGTTCGGCTCGCCGGGATCTGTGCGGGGGGGCGCGAGGCAACTCGCGTCCCTACCGCGACCGAGCGTCTTCGGCGGATGACGGCGTTTGACCGGCCTCCCCCGATCCTCGCGGGAATCCACGTAGGCCGGCGCCCGCCAGTCGCTTCGCACGTTCGGCTTGGACGGCGTGTCTATTATGTTCTGCTACCTTGGTGGGTTGTTGCATGACTGAAGCATTTACCTGTTAGTATGGGTATAAAACCCGCAGTGCGGGCGAGTTCCGGTCGACGTACACGCCCGGAACAAGGAGGTATCAGCGTGATTGGCGGAATCCAAGGCGGCTTCGGCTCGGGCGGCGTCAACTACATTCACCACGCGCACAGCCGGCAGGCGATCGAAGGTGGAGCCGGTGCGATGGGCGGAAGCGCGCCCTCGGCCACCTTGTCGATCAGCTCGGAGGCTTCGGCGGCGTCCAGCATGGTCAGGGCCCTTCATTCGGGTCAGAACCTCCCGGTGAGCTCGAGCCCGAGCCCCGGCGGCGTGCCCATCTTCAGCGGGGCCATGGCCGTTTCGCGGGCTTCTTAGCGCTTGCTTCACGAGACCCGGCTCCGTGCCATGAACACGGACGTCCGGATCTGGCTCTGGAGTGCGCACCGGGATGCCAAGGCCACGCTAGCGGCCTTGCCGGCGGTATTCGCGGAGATCGAGGCCGAGCTCAGCCGATTTCGGCCGGACTCGGCCTTGTCTCGTCTCAACTCCGTCGCCGGGCGTGGCCCGCAGCGTGTCTCGGGCATCCTGGCGGAGGTGGTCAGGCTGGCATTGCAGGCAGCCGCCAGCACCGGCGGCTTGTTTGACCCGACCGTCTTGCCCGCCCTGCTGGCTGCGGGCTATAGCACCTCCTTCGGGACGATCGCCGCACAAGGGGGAGTCGGTATGGCCGTGCCGCCAGCTGGGAGTCTGGGGCCGCGCTGGTCCGAGGTCGCCGTCATGGATCTCGCCGTGAGCTTGCCAGCGGGCTCGGCCCTCGACCTCGGGGGGATCGCCAAGGGGTGGACGGCGGACCGGATCGCGACCCTGCTGCGAGCGTTCGGCCCGGCTCTGGTCGACGCGGGGGGCGACGTGCGGGCCAGCGGCGCTGCCGGGGGGCGGCCGTGGCCGGTATCGATCGGTGATCCCCGGCAATCCGGGGTCACGCTGGCAGAGGTCGAGCTCGACGACGAGGCCGTCGTCACCAGCAGCATCGTGCGTCGGCGCTGGCAGAGCGGGGGCCAGAACCAGCACCATCTCATCGATCCTCGCACGCAGCGGCCGGCGGCGACGGATCTTCTGGCTGTCTCGGTTCTGGGCCCCACCGCGGCGATGGCGGAGGTCCACGCAAAGGCCGCCCTGATCCAGGGGGCCGCGGCGGGCACGCGATACCTCGAGGCGCGTGGCCTGTCCGGCCTGCTCGTGGGGGCATCGGGCAGCGTGACTGCCGTGGGCGATCGCATGGCGGCCGCCCTCGGTAAACCGGGATCCGGTCGCTAGAAAGCCGCCCCGAAGCTAGTGGTTGCCCGTCGGACGTGGCAGCGAATGCTGCTATGCTGATTCTGGAATCGCCCGGCAATGTTTCAAGCAACTAAAACAAATCTGGCGTGCCTGGCCTTCGCAGCGGTGGTGCTGATGAGCGCCCTGTCGCTCGTGGCTTGGTGCGTCTTGCTCCCGCCCGCGTCGGTCAGGAATCCGGCGACCTTGATGGACGTCGTTCCGGCGATCGGATTCCTGGCGCTGGGGATCGGTGGCGGCTGCCTGGGGTTCAAGGGTGTCTGGAACCGGGTCGCGCAGGGGGCCGGTGGGCTGGTCGCCGGGGCCATCGGGCTGCTGAGCGTCATCCGTTTCGCCTTGCGCCCGATCGGCTTGGGGGGCACGTTGGCGTGGGTGTCGGCCTCGAGCATGATCGGGGGGAGACCGGTTCCCCTGGTCGTCGCCGTCAGCCTCCTGGCGGCAGGGGCAGGCCTCGTGGGGATCGCCCTCTTTCCGGAGCGAAAGGCCATCGTCGCCCTGGCTGCGACGGTACCGCTGGGGACCGGAGTCCTGGCTCTGCTGAACCTGTTCCCGCACCTCCATTTCTACGGCGATACGCCGGGTATGCCTCTGGGCGGCATCGGGATCCTGACCCGCATTTCTCTGGTGCTGTGGGGCTTCGCATCGCTGTTTTTGGCTTACGATCGGGACCCCAACAAGGTTGCCGGGCAGCCTCGATGGACCTGGCTCGTGGGCGCGGCCCTGGTGGCCATCGTGGCCGTCGGGGCGGACACCTTGAGCCCGAAGAGTTCTTCCGCGTCGAATGCGGTCCAGGTCATCACCGACTTCGCTTCGGCCGTTTTTGCTGGCCTGGTGCTCTTCACCTATCGCAACTTCGCCGTTGCGGCCGAGACGATGAAGACGCGCAACGCCGAGCTCGAAAAGGCGCATCAGGCGCTGGTCGCTGCCGATCGCCACAAGGACGAGTTCCTGTCCGTGATCAGCCACGAGCTGAGGACGCCGCTCAACTTCATCACCGGGTTCGTGAGCATCCTGGAGGATCGACTGACCGACCAGATGACGCCCGAGCTCAAGAATTACTTCGCCCGGGTCGACGAGGGGGCCGACCGCATGCTCCACCTGGTGAACGATTTGCTCGATGTGGCGGGCATCCAGTCCGGGCGCCTCAGCCTGCGGCGCCAGCTCTGCAACTACCTGGACCTGGTCGAGAAGGTCTCGAGCCAGATGTTGATCCTGGCAGAGGCGCGCCAGATCCAGCTGGAATTCTCGGTCGAGCCCGATCTGGAATTGATCTCGGTCGATGAGACCAGGATCTGCCAGGTCCTGGCCAACCTCGTCACGAACGCGATCAAGTTCACCGAACCCGGCGGCAAGGTTCTCGTCCGCGCTTTCGCGCGAGGCGACGAGCTCGTGACGGAGATCCAGGATACGGGAAGCGGCATCGCTGCCGAGGACCTGCCCAAGCTCTTCCAGCGGTTCCAGCAGGTGGACATGAGCTCCACGCGGAGGGTGGGCGGGACGGGCCTGGGCCTGTCCATATGCAAGGGCCTGGTCGAGCTGCACGGGGGCCGGATCGGCGTGGAGAGCCAGACCGGCAAGGGCAGCACTTTCTGGTTTGTCTTGCCGCTGCCTGCCAGAGGCGCCACCTTGAAGGAACGCACGGTGGATACGCCTCTGCCGGATCGGGGCGCGGGCTAGACGTGGCCATCTCCTCATCACCCCTGCGAGGCTTCTTGGTCCGACCATGAAATCTTCTGGAGACGATTCGGCCCGGATCGAGCAGTCCGCCGATGCACTCGGAGATGCGGCGCTCGAACCCTTCGAGGCTCTCTACCGACGCAAGGCCCCGGTGTGGGACATTGGCCGGCCGCAGGAGGCCGTCGTGGATCTGGCCAGATCGGGCCAGATCCAGGGCAGGGTTCTCGACATCGGTTGCGGAACGGGGGAGAACGCGATCTTTTTGGCTGACCTCGGGCATGACGTCCTGGGGCTGGACATCGCGCCCACCGCCATCGCGCAGGCGCGCCGCAAGGCGACCGAACGCTCCGTGGCCGCGAGTTTCGCCGTTGCCGACGCACGGGATCTTTTCGACCTCGGGCAAGCCTTCGACACGGTGATCGACTCGGGTGTTTTTCACGTGTTTGCGGACGAGGACCGGGCCCGCTTCGTCTCGAGTCTCGCCACCCTCTTGTCTTCCGGCGGGAGGTGCTTCGTGCTGGCATTCAGCGACGACGAACCTGGGACCTGGGGGCCGAGACGGGTCAGTGCGGCCGAACTCCGGGAGAGTTTCGCCGACGGCTGGCGGCTCGATGCGCTCGAGCCGGCCGAGTACGTCACCTTTCGCGGCCCGGCGAGGGCGTGGCTCGCCACCCTCACGCGTTGCTGAGGGCCTTGTCATCGGTGCTGACGCGGCGGCCAGGCTGCCAGTCCTCTACCTCTCCGGGAAAGGGGCGTGCCCCTTGAGAGGCAGGCACAAGGAGCATGCTGCGACCCTCCTCGTCGAGGTCGACCGGGCTGGGCCGCCTGGTAGGAGCGCTACGGGTGGCGCATCTGCCGTGGACGGGGAATAATTTCCTGAATCGAGGTGATGATGGGAGAGCCAGCCACCGCACCCGAGGCCGGAGCCCGGGGCGGCGACCGACCTGGCTTCGATGCGGCCGAGAAGCTGATCCATGTGGTCCAGGAGCTGTCGATGGCTCGGGACATGGAGACGATCATGGCCATCGTCCGGCGGGCGGCTCGGGCGCTGACGGGAGCTGACGGTGCGACCTTCGTGCTGCGAGAGGGCAATTTCTGTTATTACGCGGACGAGGATGCGATCGGGCCCCTGTGGAAAGGGGCCAGGTTTCCGATCGACGCCTGCATCAGTGGCTGGTCGATGCTCAACGGCAAGGCTGCGGTCGTCGAGGACGTATTCGCCGACTCGAGGATCCCGACGGACACGTATGCCCCGACCTTCGTCAAGAGCCTGGCCATG
>JAJYIO010000004.1:7380-20545 GCA_021790035.1 bacterium
AGGTCGGCCGGGCTGGGCCGCCTGGTAGGAGCGCTACGCGTGGCGCATCTGCCGTGGACGGGGAATAATTTCCTGACAAGAGCCTGGCCATGGTCCCCATCCGACAGCAGGCGCCAGTCGGCTCTATCGGGAACTACTGGGCCACGCCTCATCTGGCCTCGGCGGGAGAGGTCTTCCTGCTTCAGGCACTGGCCGACAGCACCTCGGTGGCCATCGAGAACGTCGGAATTTACCAGGACCTCGAGCGACGCGTGCGCGAGCGGACCCGCCAGCTCGAGGAGGCGAACCAGGACCTGGAGGCGTTTGCTTCGGCGATCTCGCACGATCTCCGATCGCCCCTGCATACGATGGGCGGCTTCGTCGAACTCCTCGAGTCTGGCGCCGCCGGTCCCGACAAGATCCCGGATTATCTGGGCCGGGTCTCGCAGCTCGTAGAGGTGATGAATCAGCGGATCGACGATCTACTGAGGCTTGCGCACATCTCCTTCGCGCCGCTGGCTCAAGAGCGCATCGTTCTCTCGAACCTGGCCCGGAGCGTCGCGGCTAACCTGGACCAGGCGAATCCCGGGGTGAATATCTCGTTCGAGATCGCTCCCGCTCTGGAGGCCGAGGCCGACCCCGGGTTGATGAGGGCCGCGCTCGAGAACCTCCTGTCGAACGCCTGGAAGTTTTCCAGCCGGGTCAGCGCGCCGCGGGTGGAGTTCGGGCGCACCGACGCCGATCCGGAACCGGCCTTCTTCATTCGCGACAACGGGGCCGGTTTCGACATGGCGATGGCCCATCGCCTGTTCCTGCCGTTCCAGCGTCTCCACACCGCAGACGACTACCAGGGAACGGGGATCGGTCTGGCCACCGTCGCCCAGATCATCCGGCGCCATGGCGGCCGGATATGGGCCGATTCGGCGCCGGGAAAGGGCGCGACCTTCTACTTCACGTTGCCTGGCTGAAGTCGGCTCGGCCCCAGGTCGGCCTCTTCGCCGTATCGACTCGACCGAAGGTCGCTCGGGGGAGTTCAGGAGACCGTGAACGCCTCGAAGGACGGCTGCGAGAGGCCCGTGGGCGGATCCGGGAGGCCACATTCGGGCAGGACGAGGGAAAAGCAGCTTCCGTGCGGAGAGCTATTTTCGAGCCGCGCCTGCCCGCCGTGGAGCTCGGCGAGCTTCCCGACGATCGCCAGTCCGAGGCCGAGACCACTGGTATGGTCCGTATCGTCGTGTCCGCCCTGCTCGAACGCATTCCAAATCTTCCTGCGCCGTTCCCGGGAAATGCCAGGCCCGCTATCTTGAACCTCGATCTTGCCGCCCGCCCCCTCGCGAGCCGCGTGGATACTTACCTTGCCGCCATCGGGCGTGACGCGAACCGCATTGGACAGCAGCTCCGCCACCATCTGGGTCAACCGGCGACTGTCTGCCAGCAGGGGCGGGAGGTCATCGGAAACCTGCAGGTCGAGGGAGATCCGACGGCTCTCCACCTCGGCCGTGACCGCCCGGGAGGCCGTCAGCAGGATCTCTGCCATGTTGACCTCGGTCCGGTAGAGAACCAGGCTCCCCCCGGCCAGCGCGCTGTAGTCGAGTACCTGCTCGATGCGCGCGATGAGCTGCTCGCTCGCCTGCCTGATTCCGTCGAGCAGGTTCACCCCGGGGCAAAGCTGGCTTTGCGCCTCGGGACAGCGATCTTGAAGCAGCTCGGAATTGGCCACGATGACCGAGAGCGGCGTCCGCATCTCGTGCGAGATCAGGGACAGGAAGTGATCCTTGAGCTTGGCCAGCTCGAGGGCCTGCTCGGCCTCGGTGGTCCGGCGGGCGGCCTCGGCCAGGGCACGAACGTGCTCGCTGGTGTCCTGGATCATCCCGATGAAGAAGTCCGGCCGGCCGACCGCATCTCGGGCCACCGTGACCTTGAGGTGGGTCGAGATCGTGCTGCCATCCTTGCGGATATAGCGCTTGTCCATCTGGTAGCCGTCGCGGCAGCTGCGTTCGGCATCGGATCTCATGCACTGGCTGCGGTGCACGTCGTCGGGATGCGAAACTTCCGCACAGGACATGCCCTTGAGCTCCCGGGCCGAGTATCCCAGCATCCGCTGGAACTCCCGGTTGGTCTTGACGAACCGCCCCTGTGGATCCGTGAGCACGATGCCGATGGCGGCCTTGTCGAAGATCAGCCGCAGATGCCGATCTGCAATCTGCAGTCGGTCGGTGACCAGCCGGCCGCTTTGCCCCGATTTGGAAACCATTGGCCATGTATCTCGCATCCGGCGCCTCCCCCCTAGAAACCGACCGGCCCGGTTCATCTATCATACAATGGTTTGCTCCGATCTCACCCCATGCATACGATGGCAATACAGATTCTGGTCAAGAAAGGCTCCGGCAGCGTGCCCGGATGATCCCCTGAGGCCAAACCAGGCCAGGCCGCTCGATCCGAGAATCGCGATTCCCATCTAGCCTAAGTTCACGTTAACCGTGGACCAAAACGAACATCCTCGGCGAGCGATCCGCCGATATCGTTTGCGGAGGAGCGTGTGGAACGATGGTCGTCGGGATAGCTGCGGGATCAGGTGCCAGCCGGGCTGGCGTACCGGCCGGGGTCAAGTCGAGGAGCTCGGCTCCTCCCAGGGCCGCATCGAAGGGCCAGCAAGGCGCGTTCCGGGCCCAGTTCGGATTCATTCCGGCGACGGATACGGTGGGCAGCGACAAGAAGCCGGCCGATCCCTTCAACGTCATCATCGAAGGCAACCGCCAGCAGGTCGTGAACTCCCTCGAGGACGCCGGTTGGGTGTCGGCGGATCACCTTACCCTGCTGTCTGGCCTCAAGATGGTGGTGGCCTTTATCTTCCACATCCATTACTCCCACGCTCCCGTCAGCAGCCAGGACTACCAGGGGCGCCAGCAAGACCTGGCCTTCGAGCACCTGGGGCCCACCGTGAGCAGCCGAGATCACGTGCGGCTGTGGAATACCGGCCACAAGGCCGCCAACGGCCAGGACATCTGGGTCGGCGCAGCCACCAAGGACGTTGCCGTCGTGCTGCAGAGCGACCTCATGCCCACTCACGAGATCAGCGGAGCGGTCGACAGCGAGCGCGCCAACGTGGTCTCGACCATGACCGCTGCCGGTGCCCAGGACCTGGGCACCTGGCAACGCTCGGGCCCCAGGCAGGCCGTCAACGCTCAGGGAATGCCCTACCATACCGACGGCGGGGTCGCGGTGCTGCGGGTCGGTTCGGTGTCCCCACCCGTTCAGGTCAAGGCCAGGTCCTTCTTCCGCCGGCTCGGAGCGGGTATCGCCTCGCTGTTCTTCTAAACAGCTTCACGTCGATTCGCGATCACCTGAACCTCCACCTGATTGGAGATCATGTTGTGCGAACTGGACTTGGCTCCGCCCAGGCGAACCGTGATGCCGTGCAAACCGAACAAGTGGATCCGATGTGGCCGGCCTGAGATGGATCCGCTTGATCCGAGCTGCCTGGCTCCGCTTGATCCGGTCTCAGGTGGATCGCCGAGTAAGGCAGTGGCTATACGTGGCGGCTTGCTCCACCGGCCTCGAGCCGAAGCAGGGCCGCCCAGCAGTCCCTCGAGCCCCGCCAGGATGGGCTGGTACTCGCCTGCGGTCAGGCTCCCCCGGCGAGCGATGATGCGGCTCTCGTCCAGGGCGCGCACCTGATCCAATGGCACCTTGCCAGGGCCCGCATTGAAAGTTAGCCCGGCGTTAGCCGGGACGAAAATCAGCTGTTCGGCCGGATCGCTAAAACCCGCTTGATTACTAGGTGGCGCAGGGCAGAATTGAACTGCCGACACCCTGATTTTCAGTCAGGTGCTCTACCAACTGAGCTACCGCGCCGCAGGGAGCGACAGTCTAACACGCCCCACGAGGATCGAGCAAGAAGCCGCGGGGACGCGCCGCTCGAACCTCTCGAAGCGGCCCTGGGCTGTCAGCCAGGTCGATGTTCCGATCTTCAGGAAAACTTCAGATATGTTGCAGAATATTGCCTGTGGTAACGGTTTACGACCAAGGGTTACCTTGGGTACGATCCAGACGAGCGGGCGTCGGGCCGAGTTTTTCGGGGGATTGTTGGTAGTTCGGCTCGACGGATCGAAGCGGGGGCTTTCGGAAACCTCCGCGCTCAGTCGGCCGTCATTGGCGTAGGGTAACCACGGTCGACCAGACGAATCGGTCTGGTCCACTGCAGCAGGAGGATGCTTCCGGTATGCCTAAGGACCTCTCTAAGCTGTCTCCGAGGGATCTCGTCGAGCTGAGCGGCTCGGACGATGACGAGATCCTCCGCGATTGGTTGGATCGCGAGCTTGTGCTGGCGCAGGGCGAGGAAAAGCGGGCCAGTTGATGCCTGCGGGCCCGGGGCCGTCTTGCCGGCGGCCTCACGCCTTTTTCCCGACGAACCCGGGGCGGGCGGATGCCCGACGCTCGTGGTTCCCTCAGGGGGTCAAGAGCGCCTCGCAGATCCGCTCGGAGGCCAGCCCCCCCCCGAAGCGCTCGTGCAGCTCTGCGATCGATCCCGAAGGTCGTGAGCGAGCGCTCCGCGCCGCCTCGACCAGGCGATCGGCATCCGCGCCAACAAGCGTATTCCACCCGAGTTCGAGGGTATCGGGCCACTCGGTCTGATCCCGCAGCGTGACGCAGGGGACGCCGAGGAAGGCCGCTTCTTTCTGCAGGCCGCCCGAGTCGGTGAGGACCATCGACGCGCAGCGGACCAGGGCCAGCATGTCGAGGTAACCGAGGGGATCGATCCAGCCGGCCGAGCGCAGATCGAAAAGGCCGTGGTCCGCGATGCGCTGGCGCGTGCGGGGGTGCATCGGGAAGACGACCGGCGTGTCCAGCCTCGCCAGGCCTGCGAGGATGGCCGCGAGCCGTGCGGGATCGTCGGTGTTCTCGGCGCGATGCACCGTGACGACGGCGTAGTGGCCGGGCTCCAGGCCGAGGGTCTCGAGAGCCGCAGAGCGTGCCATGGCCGGCTCGAAGAGCTTGAGGGCATCCAGCATGACGTCCCCCACCCGGCGCACCTGGCCATGGACGTGCTCTCGCGCCAGGTGCTCGACGGCATCATGGGTAGGCGCCAGGAGCAGGTCCGAAGCCGCATCCGTCAGAACCCGGTTGATCTCCTCTGGCATCGACCAGTTGCCGCTGCGAAGGCCCGCCTCGACGTGGGCGATCGGGACGTGGAGCTTGGCTGCGGCCAGAGCGCCCGCCAGCGTGCTGTTGGTGTCGCCGTAGACCAGCACCCAGTCGGGTTTCTCGGTCATGATGGCGGTCTCGATGCCCGCCAGCATGGCACCGGTCTGCGCCCCGTGGGAGCCCGACCCGACGCCGAGATGGTGGTCGGGGGCCGGGATACCGAGCTCGCGGAAGAACACATCCGACATCCCGGCGTCGTAGTGCTGACCAGTATGGACCAGGACCTCGGTGAAGCGGCGTCTCAGGGCCCGGCTCACGGGGGCGGCCTTGATGAACTGGGGCCGCGCTCCGACGACGGAGAGAATCTTCGACATCGAACGGCCAGACGTCATCGAGCTAGCGAACTCCCGCAGGCCGAGAAAGCGCTGCCTTGACCGCCGCCACGACGCCATCCTGGTCGCTGTCCGTCATCTCGGGGAACATCGGCAGCGAGAGGACCTCGCGGCAAGCGCGCTCGGCTTCCGGGAATGTTCCCTCGAGGTTGCCGAGAGCGGCATGGATGGGCAGCAGGTGCAGGGGGTAGGGATAGTACACCTGGGTCTCGATCCCGGCCTCCTTGAGCGATGCGGCGACGCGATCGCGTTCCGGAACGCGCACGGTGTACTGGTGGAAAACCGGCACGGTATCCGGCAGCGTGCCCGGGACGACGACGCCTGGGATGTCGGCCAGGAGCTGGTCATAACGTGCCGCGATCCGGCGGCGGGAGAGATTCCACCTCTCGAGGTGCGGCAGCTTGACGCGCAAGATGGCGGCCTGGAGATCGTCGAGGCGCGAGTTGATGCCGAGGATCTCCTGGTAGTACTTGCGCTTCCAGCCGTGGCTGCGCAGCATCCGCAGACGCTCGGCCAGCGCGGGATCCGCCGTGACGCACATGCCGCCATCGCCGGCGGCTCCAAGGTTCTTGGTGGGGAAGAAGGAGAAGCAGCCGATGGTTCCGATCGTGCCGGTCTTGCGAAGGGGCTGACCCGGGGCTGACCAGGTGGATCCGATGGACTGGGCGCAGTCCTCCACGACGGCGAGTCCACGTGCGGTGGCCAGCTCCAGGATCGGGCCCATGTCGGCAGGCTGCCCGTACAGGTGGACCGGCAGGATGGCGCGGGTTCGGTCGGTAATGGCCCTGGCGACCTGATCGGGGCGCAGGTTGAAGGTAGCCGGGTCGATGTCGACCAGGACCGGCGTCGCTCCAACCATTCCGATCGCCTCGCTGGTGGCGGCGAAGGTGAACGCCGTCGTGATGACCTCGTCGCCCGGGCCGATCTGGAGCGCCCGCAAGGCCAGATGGAGGGCGTCGGTCCCGGAATTCATCGCGATGGCGTGGGAAGCGCCGAGGTACGCGCCGAGTTCCTGCTCGAACGCCTTGACGTTGGGCCCCATGATGTAATGGCCGCCCGCCAGGACGCCGGTGACGGCGGCGTCGATCTCGGGCTTCAAGGTCTGGTACTGTCTGGCTAGATCACAGATGGGCAGCAACGAGAGCCTCCACTTCACGTAGGCGCCGGGGGGGCCCGCCCCACCTGCGCATGGTTTCATTCAAAGCTTGACGACCTTCTCGCGCCCGGTCGGAACGTCGCGGGTGGCGTTGCGCGTGTCGACGATTCGCCGGGCCCGGGCCACCACGTCTGGCCAGTCGAAGACCGTGTGGTCGGTGACGATCACCGCGCAGTCCGCCCAGGCCAGGCCGTCAGTGACGGGCGTGGAACGGTAAGAATGACCGCCCCAGGTGAATCCCTCGACCAGGGGGTCGTGATACCGGATCTCGGCGCCGTCTCGCTCCAAGATCTCGATGATCTTGAGGGCGGGGGACTCGCGCCAGTCGTCGAGATCCCGCTTGTACGCGACGCCTACCAGGAGGATGCGCGAGCCCTTGAGGCCCTTGCCATCCTCGCCGAGGGCACGGATGACCTTCTCTCGAACGAAGTAGGGCATCTGCATGTTGATCTCGCCGGCGAGCTCGATGAAGCGCGTGTGGAAGTCGTACTCGCGCGCCTTCCACGTCAGGTAGAAGGGGTCGATGGGAATGCAGTGGCCGCCGACCCCCGGGCCGGGGTCGAACTTCATGATGCCGAAGGGCTTGGTGGCGGCCGCCTCGACCACCTCCCAGACGTCGATTCCCATGCGATCGCAGAGCAAGGCCAGCTCGTTGACCAGGGCAATGTTAACGGCCCGGAAGGTGTTCTCGAAGACCTTGGTCATCTCGGCGACCTTGGGGCTCGACACCGGGACGACGTGGAGGATCGTCTGGCTGTAGAAGGTCCGCGCTACCTCCAGGCATGCGGGAGTGACTCCACCGACGACCTTGTTGGTGTTCTTGGTGGTGTAGCGGGCGTTGCCGGGGTCCACGCGCTCGGGCGAAAAGGCCAGGAAGAAATCCCGGCCGACCTTCAAGCCACTCGCCTCGAGTCGGGGCAAGAGCACCTCCTCGGTGGTGCCCGGGTACGTGGTGCTCTCGAGGCTGATGAGCTGGCCCGGCCGCAAGGACGCGGCCACCTGCTCGGCGACGGCCATGATGTAAGAGATGTCCGGGTCCCGATTGACCGTGAGGGGCGTGGGCACGCAGATCACCACCACGTCGCAGTCGGCCAGGCGAGAGAAGTCCGTCGTGGCGGAAAGGCGCCCCTGCCCGACCACCGCCGCAAGGTCGCCAGAAGACACGTCCTTGATGTAGCTCGTGCCCGCGTTGGCCCTGGCGACGCGATCGGCGTTGCGGTCGAATCCCAGCACCCGGAAACCGACCTTGGCCTTCTCTACCGCCATGGGCAGGCCGACGTAGCCGATTCCCACGACGCCAACCAGCGCTTGGCGCTGCTCGATCGCCGAGATGAGCCTGATCTTGAGGTCGGTGGCGAGTTCCGGCATGGTCCGACCATCATACTGCATCGATGCCGCTTTCAACCTGTCCTTGACCACGCGCTTAACCATCCATAAATACGGATCTTGAACGGATTCGGAGCGCTCCAGGTAGACTAACGTTGTGATTGGAGTTCCCATGAATTCGGAGGGATAGTTGATGCCTATTGGTTATCAAGAAAGGCCACTGGTCCCTCTGGACGTGGGCGATCGGGCGATTCTCCGGCCCGACCAGCTCTCGGGGATCCTCGCTGCGCTCAGGGGCCGTGGTTACACGCTGCTCGGACCCACGGTCAGGGATGCGGCCATCATCTATGCCGAGATCGCCGGCGCCGACGATCTCCCCGTCGGGTGGACGGACGTGCAATCGCCCGGATCCTACCGGCTCGCAGCGCGTCCGGACGGGGCTTTCTTCGGTTATTCCGTGGGCCCGCACTCCTGGAAGGCCACCTTTCACCGCCCCGAGATCACCCTGTGGCAGGCCGAGCGCCAGGGTGACGGCGGGTTCACGATCCACGAACCCGCGCCCGAGACATCGAGGGTCGCCCTCATCGGCGTTCGCGCCTGCGAGCTGGCCGCCATCCGGATCCAGGACCGGGTGCTCCTGGATGGACCTTTCGCCGATCCCCACTACGCGGCTCGCCGGCGGGACGTGTTCGTCGTGGCCGTCAACTGCACCGAGCCCGGCGATACCTGTTTCTGCGCCTCGATGGGCACGGGGCCGGGCGTGGAATCGGGCTTCGACCTGGCGCTGACCGAGTTCGTGACCGATACCGAACACCTCTTCCTGGCCGAGATCGGAAGCGGCGCGGGCGCCGAGGTGCTGGCCGAGTGGCCGGTCGATCGGGCCACCCACGGCCAGATCGCCGCGGCCGCGGCCCGGACGCAGGCGGCGGCGCAAAGGATGGGCCGCAGCGTCGATACCCGGGACGTGAAGGAGGTCCTGGCTCGCAACCTCGAGAATCCCCGCTGGGAGGAGACGGCCGCCCGGTGCCTCGGCTGCACCAACTGCACGCAGGTCTGCCCCACGTGCTTCTGCACCGCGGTCCACGACCTCACGGACCTCTCGGGCCGGACGGCGACGCGGGTGCGACAGTGGGACTCGTGCTTCGACCGCAGCTTCAGCTACGTGCACGGCGGGAGCGTCCGGCGCTCGGGAATGTCGCGCTACCGCCAGTGGCTCACGCACAAGATGAGTTTCTGGGCGGACGAATTTGGCTCTTTGGGGTGCGTGGGCTGCGGGCGCTGCATCACGTGGTGTCCCAAGGGCATCGACATCACCGCAGAGATCGCGGCCATCCGCGCCGCCGACCCGAGCTAGGAGGCCGAATGTCAGACCCGATGGTCGCCCTCTGGCTCTCGGAGACTCCCTGCGCGGTGGGGCTCGGAGAGAAGAACTTCGAGAAGCTGGCCTCATGCGGCTGGATCGAGCACTTCCAGCCCGGCGCCTTCCTGGCGCGGGAGGGTCAGAAGGCCAGCACCTTCTTCCTCATCCACGGAGGCAGCGTGGCGCTCGAGCTCCACGATGCGGCGACGGGGACGGCGATGACGGAGACCCTCGGTGTCGGTGACGCCGTCGGCGTGTCCTGGCTGGTCCCGCCGCACCGGTATCACGTCGACGTCCGGGCCCTCGAGCCGACGGACGTGCTGGTCTTCGATGGCGATCGCCTGAAGGAGCTGATGGAGGCGGACGCTGACTTCGGCTTTGCGATCACGAGGCGCCTCCTGGCCCGGGTATACTCGCGCCTGGAGGAGCTTCGCGTGCAGCGACTCGACCTGTACCAGCCCGCCGAGGGGAGAAGGCCATGACGCCCGCCCGCACCGATCCTTGGGTCCCCGAGCCCATCTCGATCAAGCGCATCGCCCGGGAATCTGCAGACACGGCCACGCTGGTGCTCGATACCTCGGAGCGTCCGGGTGGATTCGCCTTCAAGCCCGGGCAGTTCAACATGCTGTATGCCTTCGGGATCGGCGAGGTGCCGATATCGATCAGCGGCGATCCCTCGGATACCGGGGAGCTCGTGCACACGATCCGGGTCGTGGGGAAGGTGACCGAGGCCCTGACGGGGATGGCACCCGGCTCGACCCTGGGCCTGCGCGGTCCGTTCGGCACGCACTGGCCCCTCGAGGAGGCGCGAGGCCGGGACGTTCTCATCGTGGCGGGGGGACTCGGGCTGGTGCCGTTGCGGCCGGCGATCTACGAGATCTTGAAGAATCGCTCGGCCTACAAGCGCGTCAACATCGTGTACGGCGCCCGCACGCCGCAGGATATCCTGTTCTCGAACGAGATCTCCGAGTGGCGGGGGCGTCTCGACGTCAGCTTGAGGGTCACGGTGGACAGCGCCGGTTCCGACTGGTTCGGGCACGTGGGCGTGGTGACTTCCCTGGTCAAGCTCGCCCGGTTCGATCCCGAGGCCACCGTCGCGATGGTCTGCGGACCCGAGATCATGATGCGTTTTGCCGTCCGCGAGCTCGAGACGCAGGGCATCGCCGACGAGCGGATCTACCTCTCGACCGAGCGCAACCTCCAGTGCGGGGTGGGCCTGTGCGGGCACTGCCAGCACGGCAATGTCTTCGTGTGCAAGGATGGTCCGGTCTTCCGGTACGACCGCCTGGCGCCGTTCTTCAGCAAGCGGGAGGTCTAGCATGCCTACGAAGGCCCCGAGGCTCGCGGTCTGGAAGTTCGCGTCTTGCGATGGCTGTCAGCTGAGTCTCCTGGATCTCGAGGACGATCTCCTGGCGGTGGCCGGCGCCGTGGAGATCGCGAGCTTCCCCGAGGCTTCCCGCGCCGTGGGGCCGGGTCCCTACGACGTCTCGCTGGTCGAAGGCTCGATCACCACCCCCCACGATGCCGAGCGGATCCAGGATGTTCGCCGCATGTCCAGGATCGTGGTGGCGATCGGCTCTTGCGCGACCGCGGGCGGGATCCAGGCGCTGCGTAACTACCAGGACGTCAAGGAGTTCGTCTCGCTAGTGTATGCCCACCCGACGTACATCGACACGCTGGCGACGTCGACGCCCATCGCCGATCACGTCAAGGTGGACTACGAGTTGCACGGCTGCCCGGTCAACAAGCGGCAGTTACTCGAGGTCCTGAACGCCACGCTCAATGGCCGCAAGCCGGTCATCTCGCCGCATCCGGTCTGCACCGAGTGCAAGCGCAAGGGCGTGGTCTGCGTCATGGTGGCGCGGGATCTCGTGTGCATGGGGCCGGTCACGCATGCCGGCTGCGGTGCGCTTTGCCCGAGTTACCACCGCGGGTGTTTCGGCTGCTACGGTCCCAGCGATGCGCCCAATACCGCAGCCTTCGCCAACAGCCTCGCATACCACGGCCTGACTTCCGAGGCCGCCGTGCGGCTCTTTCGGACCTTCGCTGCCGGGGCTCCCGCATTCCGGGAGCAGAGCCTGGCGATCGAGGAGTCCGGCGCGAGGCCATCGATGTCTCCGGAAGCAGGCCACTGATGCCCGACAACGAAACCAGCCGGACCCTCAAGGTCGACTACCTGTCCCGCGTGGAGGGCGAGGGCTCGATCTTCATGCGGCTCGAAGGCCGCCAGGCCAAGGAAGTTCGCCTGCAGATCTTCGAACCCCCGCGCTTCTTCGAGGGCTTCCTGCGGGGCCGCGCACAGTCCGAGGTCCCCGACATCACCGCCCGCATCTGCGGAATCTGTCCGGTCGCCTACCAGATGAGCTCGAGCCACGCGATCGAGCGGGCTCTCGGCGTGACGGTGGATGGAGAACTCCGCAAGCTCCGGCGCCTGCTCTATGCCGGCGAGTACATCGAAAGCCACGCGCTGCACCTCTTCATGCTGCACGCACCGGATTTCCTGGGGTACGAGGATGCCCTCTTGATGGCCAAGGATCACCCCGGGGTGGTCAAGCGCGGCTTGCGGATGAAGAAGATCGGCAATGCCGTCATGGAGGTGCTCGGCGGCCGCGAGATCCACCCCATCAACGTGCGGCTCGGAGGCTTCTACCGGCTTCCTGCCAGAGCCGACCTCGCGGCTCTGCTGCCGGAACTCGAGTGGGGCCTGGAAGCTGCCCGTGAGACGGTCTCGTGGACGTCCGGACTGGCCTATCTGGAGTTCGAGCAGGACTACGAGTTCGTCTCCCTGCGCCACCCCGACGAGTATCCGCTGAACGAGGGGCGCATCGTGTCGAACCGGGGACTCGACATCCCGGTCGACCGGTACGACGAGGTCTTCGTCGAGGAGCACGACGAGCACTCCACCTCGTTGCGAAGCCACATCAAGGGGCGTGGTCCCTATTTGACCGGACCCCTGGCGCGCTTCAACCTGAACTTCGATCGCCTGCGCCCGGCGGCACGACAGGCCGCCCTGCGCGCCGGACTCGAACCGGTGTGCCGGAACCCGTTCAAGAGCCTCATCGTCCGGGCCATCGAGCTGGTGCAGGTCTTCGACGAGGCGATCTCCATCATCCGCGAGTACCAGCCGCCTTCGGCGCCCCACGCCGAGATTCCCACCCGGGCCGGCACCGGATTCGCCGTCACCGAAGCCCCGCGGGGCATGCTCTTCCACCGCTACTCGGTCGACGCCGAGGGGATCGTCCAGGATGCCAAGATCGTCGCCCCGACGTCGCAGAACCAGCGAATCATCGAGGAGGACCTGCGGCTCATGGCGCCGCAGCTGGCCGACCTCGACCCCGCCCGGGCGACGTGGATGGCCGAGCAGGCGGTCCGCAACTACGATCCCTGTATCTCGTGCTCCTGCCACTTCCTCAAGCTGAACATCGAGCGCACATGAGTCGCCCCCTGCCTGTGCCGACACTCTCGGAGGCCCTGGCCGGTCGCCCGCTCTCGAGCGCTCACCCGGGCGCCCTGGTGGTCGCCCTCGGACAGAGGGTTGCCGGTGACGACGGCGCCGGACTCGCCGTCCTCGACGAGCTGCGTCGCCGGGTCTTACCGCAAGACGTGGAGCTGCGCTCTCTGGCCGAGGCGTCGAGCCTGGTGCCGCTGCTCGAGACCCGGCGACTGGTGATCGTGGTCGACGCCGTCGTCGGGCCCGAGCCGGGCGCGGTACTGGTCCTGTCGCCGGCAGACCTCGCCCGCGGGAGCGCGATGTCGGTCTCCAGCCACGGCATCGGTGTGGGGCAGGCCGTCGAGCTGGCGCGCACG
>JAJYIO010000305.1 GCA_021790035.1 bacterium
CGGCATATCCCGAGAGCAAGGCGGCAAAATCGAACCCCAGGAGCGTGATCATGGGGTTGAGGGCATTGCGAACAGCATGCCGATATATGACCGTCCGCTCGGGAAGGCCCTTGGCGCGAGCCGTGCGCACATAATCCTCGCCGAGGATATCCAGCAGGTTGCCCCGCATCCGGCGCTGCAAGACCGCGACCGATCCGATCGAGACCGTGACGACCGGGATGATCAGATGCAGCGCGAGGTCACCCGCCTTGGCCAGCAGGCCTTCGGTGGCGAAGTTGACGCTCGTCATGCCCCCGATCGGTACGACCTCGTGATGGAACGCCTGGTTGGCCATCGCGCCGGCCAAGAGGAGCAATATCCCGAGGAAGAAGTCCGGCACGCCGAGGAAGAGGAAGGTTATCGACGACGCGATCTTTTCGAACCAGGAATACTGCTTGACCGCCATGTAGATCCCCAGCGGCAGCGAGATGAGCCAGGTGAACAGCATCGAGCAGAGCCCCAGCAGCAGCGTGGCCTTGAGCCGCAGCCAGATGAGCGCGCTGACCCGTTCGTGGTAGTCGAAGCTCATCCCGAGGTTGCCCGTCGCGAAATTCTCGGCCCATCGCACGTACTGGATGGCCACCGGCTGATCCAGGCCCAGGCGATGCCGCTCGGCGTCGATCTGACGCTGGCTGATCGTGGGATTGTTCTCGAGCTGGGTGAGGTAATCGCCCGGTGCGAGCTTGGAGATGCCGAAGGTGATCATCGAGATGAGGATCAACTTGGGAATCATCTGGAGCAGGCGCTTCAAAATGTAGCGGAGCATGAAGCCTATCTTACAATGCCCGCGGCCCCTCCGGCAGAGCGAATGCGTGCCCGCGCCAATATTTCGGTGAAGGCGGCGTACTTCGCCCTGGCGGAGCTACTTGAGATCCGTCCGGTAGAGACCCCAGATATTCCACACCGGCCCGCCCAGCGGGGTCACCGCGAGGTTCCCGAACACGTTGCGGACGGGGTAGAGCTGGATGCGGTTGACGATGTAGATGTACGGCAGCTCCTTGGCGGCGATGACCTGGTACTTGTCGTAGATCTCCTTGCGCTTGTTCTCGTCGAACGTGGTCGCGCCCTCCTGGAACAGCTTGTCGATCTGCAGCTCCCAGGGCTGGGCCGTCCAGCCCTTTACCCGGCCGGGCAGGTACTGGTTGAACATGTGGAGCCGGCCCTTGGACAGCCAGATGTTGGCTCCGAGCTCGGGTTCGACCCCACCGGTGAAGCCCATGAGCACGGCGTCCCAGTCGAGCGAGGTCGAGGTCTTCTCGACCAGGGTGTTGAAGGTCAGGGGCTGGAAGTTGACCTTGATCCCGAGCTTCTTGAAGTCGTCCACGATCATGCCCGCGATCTGCATGCGCTCGTTGTTCTCGGAGTTCGTGTTGAGCGTGAACTTCACCCGATGGCCCGTCGGATCCCGGAGCTCGCCCCTGGAATCCTTCTTGTAGCCGGCCTTGGCCAGCAGATTCTGGGCCTCGGTCAGGTTGTAATCGTAGGTCGGAACGTCTGGATCATAGAACGGGGAAGTCTGGCTCTCGGCTGCGATCTGGGGAATGGCGATGCCCTGGAAGACGTTGCGGATGATGCTCTGCTTGTCGATCGCGTGGGCCAGGGCCTGGCGGAAGCGAACATCCCGGAACCACTTGAGCTTGACCGGATTGACGTAGGGATGACCCTGGAGATCGGTACCCGAGTTCTGGTTGAAGCACAGGAAGAACGTGCCGAAGTCGGGGCCGGCCTTGTAGATCGTGAAGTTGCCCGCCTGCTCCTGCTTTTGCATCTCGGCGAAGTCCTCGCCGCGCAGCGGAGCGTCGACGAAGAGCATGTCCGTCTCGCCGCTCTGGAACTTGAGCAAGCCGGTGTTCTGGTCCTTGACGATCTCGAGGACCAGCTTGTTGAGATACGGCAGCCGGTTGCCCTTGGAATCGACCCGGAAGTAATAGGGATTGCGCTTGAAGACGATGTACTGCGCGGGGACGTAACGCGAGAAGGCGAAGGGCCCGCTGGCCGGGATCTTGCGCACGTCCGTGGCGACCCCCCACATGTGGTTGAACTCCGGATTGCCCTGGGAATCGAGCTTGGTGGCATCGAGCAGGGCATGCTTGGGCAGGATCGAGACCGCGCCGAGCTCGCGCAGGAACGGCGCGAAGGGCTCGGGAGTCTTGATCTGGATGTGCAGCGGATCGAGTTCCTTGACCGTCGGCAGCTTGCCGTCGACCTCGAGGACATCGCGGAGGTCGGTCGGGATCTTGCGGTTGAAGATGATCGAGTTGAACGTGAACGCGACATCATCCGCCGTCAGCGGCGCGCCGTCCGACCAGCGCAGACCCTTGCGCAGGGTGAACGTGTAGGTCTCCTTGTCGGGAGCGAGGGTCCACTTGTACGCCAGATCGGGCTGAATCTCGCCCGTCAGGTAGTTGGACTCCACCAGGGACTCGAAGATGAACCCCAGCGGCGTGGTCGACGAGGTCTCCTGCGCCAGGACGACGTTGAACGTCTTGGGATCGGAGACCAGGGCCGACGTGAGCGTGCCGCCGTACCTGCCGATGCCAGGATTGACCGCATCCTTGGGCGGCGGCTCGACCAGGGGCGGGTCGACATCCATCTTGATGGGCGCGGCCACAGGGCCGGTGCCGGCCGAACTCGCGACGGTGGCCTTCTGCGGGGCGCACGCGAAGAGCGATGAGACCAGCAGGGCTGCGGCGCATGCCCGCATCGGGCGACGGGCAAAGTGGCGGATCAAGGGCGTGGCTCCGGATACGATCGTGGGTTCGTGCGGGGAGGCGGAGGCAACGTTCGGCGTGCGGGAAAGCCCGCCGGCAATGGACCGCTAGCTGGCCCGGGCGAGCAGAGCCATGGCGATCGCCACCGCGAACCAGAGGCCGGCAATGACGGAAGTGACCCGGTTGAGACCAGCCTCGACACCCTTCTGGCTGCCGAACAGCTGGGCCGAACCACCGATCGCCGCCAGTCCTTCGCCCTTGGCGGTATGCAGCAGCACCGCGACGACCAGGGCGATCGAGAGCGTGAACTGCAGAAAACCGAGCAGTAGATGCAAAGCTGCCATTACGGCAGTGTTATAGCACGGCCGCTCAAGTTTCGATAGGCCAGCCTCGCCCTCCAGGCCCTGGCTGGCGAGCGGCATTCGCGCTCCTGGAGAGAAACTCCACGCAGGAGCGTGTCGCTCTCAAGCACCCGACCCTCACGCTCCTTGCTGCCCGAAGGGAGAAAAAGGTGAACGATAAAGAGGCTCCCGGCCGCTCTGACGCTGCGCACCGGTTCTTCGTGACGCCGTTCTTCGAATCCCACGCTCCGACCTTGAGCGCGACCGTCGGCGAGTGCATGACGACCTCCGTCCGGTCCTGCCACCCGGAGGACACGGTCTACTCGGCCGCGCTCACGATGCTCGATGGCAAGGTGTCGGCGCTGCCTGTCCTCGAGGGGGACAAGGTCGCGGGGATCTTGAGCCTGTCCGATCTTCTGTACCGGCTCCAGACGCCCCACGGGACCATCGCGGACGCCCTCATCGAATGGCTGGGCGGGCGCCATCCCGACCTGCACAAACACGCGGCCTTCCTGGTCAAGGACGCGATGACCACGCCGGCGATCACGATCTCCGTCTCGGACACGGTCGAGACGGCGGCCCGGTGTCTGCTCGACCACCGCATCCACCAGCTTCCCGTGGTCGACGGAGCCCGCCTGGTCGGCATCATCACCCGCAGGGACATCATCTCCATGCTCACCGTCTGGGCCGAGCAAGCCGCGGGAGGCGAGAAAGGGGTCTAGCACCGAAGCAGCTTGCCAGCAGCCGGAGAGAGTTCGAGGGAACCGGCGGGTTCCCTCGAGTCACTGCCCTGCGAAGCCAACCGTCCCGCGAACGGCAACCTTCCCGAAGAATCCACGCAACCCGTGAAGCCAGGCTACGAAGCAGCTTGCCAGCAGCCGGAGAGAGTTCGAGGGAACCGGCGGGTTCCCTCGAGTCACTGCCCGTGCTTGCGAGGGAGAATCCCACCGTCGAACCCGCCTCAGAAATCCTCGATGAAGCGTCCCATGGCGCGGTACTTGGCGGCCCGGCGCTCCACGAGCTCGTAGGCGCCCAGGCGCGAGAGCGCGGCCAGGTGGGGCCCC
>JAJYIO010000306.1 GCA_021790035.1 bacterium
CGCTGCCGAGGGGGACGCGGCTCGACTGGCCGCCGGGTTCGCCGCGCTCGCCCCGCCGCCGAGGACGGCGGTCATCCATTCGATGGGAATCCGCCACGCCCACCGCAAGGCTGGCATGGTCGAGATCGGCCTGGCTCGTGCCCTGGCAAACCTGCAAGCCGAGGGCTTCGCGGCGGCGATCGCGGCCCTGGTCAAGCCCGGGCCCTCGGCCTTCGATTCGCTCGGCGGGCCGACGCGCACCTATGCCATCTTCGAGACGATTCCATGATTCTCGTGGGTCGGCTCGATCGGACGGGAGGCCGAGGACGTAGGGTCCCGTCAGGCCATCTACCGGGAGGTTTCGCGACATGAAGGACACGGCCGAGACGATCGCGCCCCGTATCCAGCCTTTGCCCACCTGGCACCAGCGAACCTGGCGGTACGTCCGGGTCATGTTTCCGCCCGCGGTGAACGTGCCGTTCACGTTCCTGGGCTTCTACGTCTTCTACCTCCTGCTCGAGGCTCATGCGGGGCTGACTCGAGGCGGTTTCGGCCATCCGACCGGGCTCCCCTTCGGGCTCTCCAGCTTGATCGGCGCGATCACTCTGGTCGGGTTCTCGCTCTTGATGCGGATCTTCGACGAGTTCAAGGATTTTCACCTCGACCAGCGCCTGTTTCCGGATCGCCCGCTGCCGTCCGGGCAGGTCCTGCCGCGGGATCTCAAGATCCTCGGGTGGGGGCTGGCGATCGGAATGACCGCCCTCAACGCCCTTCTCGGATGGGCCTTCCTGGGCTTCGCGCTCCTCATGGCTTTCGGCCTGTTGACCTACAAGTGGTTCTTCCTCGAGGACCTGCACCGCAAGAACCTCCTCTTTACGCTCTCCACGCACCAACCCGCGGTCCTGTTTGCCCATCTGTACTCGTTTGGAGTCTTCCTGGAGACGAACGGGCTCCGACCGACCCCACCGGGTCTGGCGGTCTGGGCCTACGTGGTGATGCTCTGGATGCCGCTGCTGGCGTGGGAAGTCAGCCGGAAGATCAGGGTTCCAGAGGCCGAGAACGACTACGTCACCTACTCGATGATCCTGGGCCCTCGCCGAGCGGCGCTCTTGCCCTTTCTGGCTCTCTCTCTGTCGACGGCGATCGGGGAATACACGTGCATGTCCCTGCGCCTGCCGGTGTGGACGATGGCGGCTCTGGCGGGAAACTATGCGATCGTCGTCGTCGCCTACACGCGCTGGTTCTGGCGCCCCACGCCCGCCGCGTCGAGACTCCGGCCCATCGCGGAGGGCTTCGGTCTTGCGCTGTATCTCCTCTTGGTGATCGCGCTGCTCGTCACTTTCGGCGTGCGGACCTTGACGCCATAGAGGCCCCGGTCGATCCGCCCGGCGTCGACGAGGTCACTCCGGGCTCCGGCCCGCCCCTGCGAGCTCTCGTGCTCCTTCGCGGGCGGACATGATCAGCATCTGGAGGCGGTTCTCGATGTTGGCGAAGCTCGTATCCGCATCGAAATCCAGGGAAACGATCTTGATGCCCGGAAAGCGGCGCTTGAGCACCCGGGTCATGCCGCGGCCCGTGATGTGGTTGGGCATGCAGCCGAAGGGCTGCACGATGACGAACATCGAGACGCCATGCTCGGCGTGATGCAAGATCTCCGCCGGAATCGCCCAGCCCTCGCCCACGGTGAAGGTCTTGTCGATGAAATCCGCGCTGAGATCGGCGAGTTCGTGAACTGAACGGCGCTCCTCGAAGAAGCGAAAGCGCCGCATCCTGGCCTCGATCTGGCCCAGCACCCGCTCGTACAGCCAGTCGGTGACCCCGGCAAGGGCCCACTGGGCCACGGGATTCGGCAGGAGGTGACGCCGGACCCCGTCCTTCACGCGCACGAGGTCGCGCCGGAAGAAATCGAGCAGGTGCGGCACCACGACCTCGACCCGATGACGCTCGAGGTAGCGCAAGATGTCTTCGTTGGCGGTCGTGTGAAAGTTGCAGAGGATCTCCCCCACCACGAGGGCCCGCGGCCGACGCGCGCTCCGGTCGACCGGGATCTCGTTGAACCGCTCGACCGCCGTCTCGAGCGCCGTGAGCGCGGGACCGTGCCCGCGGCGTAGCGCGGCGGCCACACGACCGACCTCCTCGCCGTAGACGCGGTCCGTCTGGCCCCGCTCGAGTTCGTAGGGCCGGATCCGGAGCACCATCTCCTCGAGCGCGTCCGTCAGGGCGATTCCATAGAGCATGCCGGTCTGCCACCAGAGACCGAGCTTGAACCCGGGGTGCATGCCCGACCGATCCTCGCCGGTCGTGACGATCGGTACCTGCGGATAGCCCGCGTCGTCGAGCGCCTTGCGCGCCAGGGCCGCATACTGCCCGGCCCGGCAGTCGTCGCAGTTCTTGGCCAGCGCCAGGGCCGCGTTCTCGGCCTGCGCCGTCCCGTCCTCGAGCGCAGCCAGGAACTCACCGATGTTGATCTGAGCGGGGTAGCAGATATCGTTGTGGACAAACCGCTTGCCCAGCTCCTTGGCACGCAGATCGGCCAGAGGAAGGCATGCCAGCCGGTAGCCGTGCGGCTCCACGACCGCAGAAGCCATCACGGTGAACGCGGGCGCGAGATTGGGTGCGAAGATCGTGCGCAGGTGCCGGTCCGACTTCTCGAAGCGCACCGCGAAGGCCTCGCCGAGGGGCCTGGCAGCCGGGAACGGTCCGGAGCGATCCGCTCCCTCCAGAGTCCCGATCGCCGGTCCGGACCGCCTCCGGACCGTCTCGATGAAGGACTTGATGCGAATCTTGAGCGGACCGATGGCCTCGCCCTCGTCGACCTTGAGGATCAGCGGTTGCTTGCCGGCCATCCGGTCGAGGATCCGGACGACCTCGTCGGTGTTGACCGCATCGTGTCCGCAGCCGAAGCTCACGATCTGGACCAGCTGCAGGCGGGGATGGGATGTCACGAGCTTGGCGCCGGCAAAAAGCTGCGCGTGGAAGGGGTTGACCAGGTCCACCCGGACCCCGGACAGGTCGACATCCTCGAGACACGGCAGGGAGTCGAGCGAGAGCACCGGTACGCCGAGGCTGGTGAAGAGCTGCGGGATCCCGTGATTCACCAGCTCGTCGTGGTGGTACGGGCGGCCGGCCAGGACCACCGCGAAATCTGGTGCGTCCGGCGGCAGGGCATCGAGCCTCGCGAGGACGGCGGCTCCGGCCTCCCGGAGTTGCCGGTTGAAGTCGGCCAGGGCGCGATCGCCCGCCGCGATCGCCTCCGCCACCTCCTCACGCTGGAGCCCGTATCGCGGCTTGAAGAACTCGAGGATCTGGCGATCCCGCAGGGCTTGCGAGTACCAGTGGAAGCTGGGCGTGTCCATGGGAATGCCGGAGCTCGACTCGGGATCGTCGTTCTGCTTGAGAACCATGGGATAGCCCTGCACGACGGCGCACACGTTCCTGGCTCCCGCGACGGTCCCTGAGGACTGCGAGACGTGCATCGCCGGCAAGAAGATCCGATCGACCCTGCGGTCCAGCAGATTCCGGACATGCCCGTGGGATAGCTTGGCCGGGAAGCACACGGTATCCGAAGGGACCTCGGGAAGCCCAGATTCGAAGAGGGCGTAGGAACTCGGGGCCGACAGCACGACGTCGTAGCCGAGGTGCGTGAAGAATGCCTGCCAGAACGGCAGGCTCTGCCAGAATTCCAGCACTCGCGGGATGCCGAGCCGAAGGCCGCGTCGCGGGCGGTCGAAAGGGCCGACATGCGCCCGGGCGAGGAGCCGGTTGCGCAGCTTGAAGAGGTCGGGTACGGCGTCCAGCCGGGCGTTGATCTCCTGGATCCGCCCCGCTGCGGCTCGAGGGTCGTCGAGGACCTCTCCGCGCTCGCAGCGATTGCCCGTCACGAAGACCTCGCCGCTGGTGAACTCGACGACCGTCCGCTGGCAGTGGTTCGTGCAGAAGGCGCAGGTCGAGGCCGGCTTCTTGCGGCTCGAGAACGCGGCCAGCGCCTCGAAGCCGATGAACGTGCTCTCGAACCCGGGATCGGCGGCCTCTCGAGTCTCGATCGCCTTCCTGGTCAACAGGGCGATCCCGAGAGCTCCCATCTCGCCGGGGTTCGGGGCTCGGATGACCGGACGATCGACATACTGCTCGAGGGCGCGCAGGACGGCGTCGTTGCGGAAGGT
>JAJYIO010000307.1 GCA_021790035.1 bacterium
GAGCGGGGCTACGCAGCAGCTTGCCCGCAGCGGGGGGCGAGTTTGAGAGGGGCGAAGGGCCCCTCTCAAGCCACTGCCGGCGCAGCCGGAGAAGAGAGTTTCTTGTGAGAGGGGCCGGATCCAGGAAAGGATCCGGCCTGAAGGGCCTCCGGGCCATGAGATATGTTATGTAAGATCCGGCCAGTTCGGCCCGAGGTCCCGACAGTCGAGAGATCAAACGCAGGACCCCGAATCGGGCTCTTGCCGGGGCGATCCCGAAGAAGCCCGTGGAATCAGGCGTTCTGGTGATCGGGGGTGGGCACGTGGGCCATGAAGTCACGCATGAAGCGCTCGGTGTATTCCTTCTCGAGGGCGACGACGCGTTCGGCCTTGGGGGACTGGAAGATCAAGCCGGCGTGGTGGGGCTTCTTTTGCACCCATGCGATCTCTGGCTCGTCGTACGGAGTCATGTCGGGGGTCTCGGGTCCGGCCAGACACATCACCGCGCCGGCATACCCCTCCCGGAACGGAGGCAGCGAGTAGGAATCCTGGGTCTCGATCTTGACCCACTCGTGCCAGAGGCACACGTCGGTGGCGAAGCAGAGAACGTCGGCGATCTTGGCCGAGCCGACCCGGGCGCCGATCTCGAGGAAGTAGAACTTGCCGTCGTCCCCTTTGATGTACTCCCCGTGCGTGGGGCCGCGCACCAGGCCGAGAGTCGCGACCACCTCGTCGTTGAGGTCGGCGAGCTTTTGCCAGTCGGGGTCCTTGCGATCGATCAGGCGACTGGAATACACGCCGCCGCTGACGTTGAGGTCGAGCATGGACTTGCCGTACCTGGAGACCCCGCGAAACAGCACCTTGCGGTCATGCACGATGGAATCCACGTGATAAACCTGGCCCGGCACGTAACGCTCGATGAGGTATCCGGCCTGCTCGTCGCCGAGTTCCATGATGCGCTGCCAGACTTCCTGGTCATCCATCATCTTCTTGACGCCCACCGAAGCCGCCGCCTGCCGGGGCTTGATGACCCACGGGGCGGGAACTTGCTGCATGAACTCGTAGACGTCGTCATGGTTGAGGATGTGGACGAACTCGGGCACGGGAACTCCACCCTCACGTGCCTTCATCCGCATCGCCAGCTTGTCGCGGAAGTAGCGCATCGTGGTCTCGCCCATGCCCGGAACCCGCATGTGCTCGCGGAGCATGCAGGCCGTCTCGACATCCCAGTCGCTCACGGCAACGATCCGGTCGATCTTGCGCCGCTGGGAGATCCACGCCACGGTGTTACGGATCTCCTTGGCTTCCCAGTGCTCGACCCCGACGACCTCCTCGAGCGCCTCGCGAGGCCAGGCTCCGTCCAGCATGCTCTTGTGCGTGAGCACCATGACCTGGTGGCCTTGCTGGGCAGCGAACTTCATGAACGGGCGGCCCATTACCGCCCCGCCAACGACGATCAGGATGCGCATCTTTGCCTCCGCCTGCGTGGGGGGTGAGAGCGCCGAGACATGTCGCGTAGCGACTTCCTCGAGGAGACCGGCGCTCGAACGACTCCTTGGAACCACCCAATCGTAACAAGTTATTGGCAGAGCGAGCGTCGGTAGAAGAGGGAGAAGGGCAACTCGAGAGAGGATAAATCAGCAAGTGACAGCGGAAGAGGGGCAGCGTCTCGCCGCGATCGCACGCGGCGCGCCGTGGCGTCGCTGGGGACCCTACCTGGCCGAGCGGGCCTGGGGCACGGTCCGGGAGGACTACAGCGAGGATCAGGATGCCTGGCGCTCCTTCCCGCACGACCAAGCCAGATCGCGCGTCTACCGCTGGAACGAGGACGGCCTGCTGGGGTGGTCCGACGAGCACCAGCGGTTGTGCTTCGCGCTCGGGCTCTGGAACGGCGCCGATGCGATCTTGAAGGAGCGTCTTTTTGGCCTCGCCGGGCCCGAGGGCAATCATGGCGAGGACGTGAAGGAGGTCTACTACTACACCGACGGCACGCCCACGCACTCCTACATGCGCGCCCTGTATCGATATCCCCAGGCCGAGTTCCCCTACGAGGAACTGCTCGCCGAGAACCTGCGCCGGACGAAGGAAGAACCCGAGTTCGAGCTGCTCGATACCGGGATCTTCGACGAGGATCGCTTCTTCGACGTCGAGATCGAGTACGCCAAGGCCGCACCCCTCGAGACCCGGATCGCCGTCCACGTCACCAACCACGGTCCTGACCCGGCGACGTGCTGCGTGCTCCCGACCCTCTGGTACCGCAATGCGTGGTCGTGGGGCCGGATCGACCCGGCCTTCCCCGAGGCCGTCCGCCGTCCACGACTGCGTCTCGAACCCGCGCGCCGGATCGCGGCGGAGGCCTACCGGGGGCTGGCCCCGTGCCACCTCGAATGGGACGTCGATCCCGAGGCGGTGCTCTTCACCGAGAACGAGACCAACACCTTGCGGCTCTACGGAACCGAGGGTCCTCGCCATGCCAAGGATGCCTTCGGGACCTACCTCATCGAGAACGATCGCTCGGCGGTTCGTGAGGACGGCGAGGGTTCGAAGGCCGCCCTGCTTTACCGCCTGGAGCTGGCTCCCGGCGAGACGGTCACGTTGCGGTTCCTCCTTGCCGAGGCCGTTGGATCCCGAGAGGCGATCGCCACGGCCCGCCGAACCGCCGACGAGCGACCCGGGGCCCTCTGGTCCGGGTTCGATGCCCTGATCGCCGATCGCAAGCGCGAAGCTGGCGAGTTTTACGACGGCGTCCTTGGCGGCCTGGCGGGGGATCGTCGCGAGGTGGCCCGGCAAGCCCTGGCGGGCCTGCTCTGGTCCAAGCAGTACTACCACTACGTGGTTCACGAGTGGCTGGATGGCGATCCCGCAGAGCCTTCTCCGCCCGCCACTCGCCGCGAGGGCCGGAACTGCGCCTGGCAGCATCTCCACTGCGGCGATGTGCTGCTGATGCCGGACAAGTGGGAATACCCCTGGTTTGCCGCCTGGGATCTCGCGTTCCATTGCGTCGCGCTGGCGCTGGTCGATCCGGAGCTGGCCAAGGAGCAGCTCCTGCTATTGCTCCGCGAATGGTACATGCACCCCAGCGGCCAGCTCCCGGCGTACGAATGGGCGCTGTCGGACGTCAATCCGCCGGTCCACGCCTGGGCCGCCTTGCGGGTCTACCAGATGGAGAAACGCCGCACGGGAGCGGGCGATCGCCGTTTCCTCGAGCGCGTCTTTCACAAGCTCCTGCTCAACTTCACCTGGTGGATCAACCGGGAGGATGCCTTCGACAACGACATCTTCGAGGGCGGATTTCTCGGGCTGGACAACATCGGGGTCTTCGACCGCAGCCGGCCGCTCCCCTCCGGCGGGGTGCTCGAGCAGTCCGACAGCACGGCCTGGATGGCGATGTACACGATCGACATGCTCGAGATCGCCCTGGAGCTCGCCCGCGAGAATCCCGCCTACGAGGACGTGGCGAGCAAGTTTCTCGAGCATTTCGTCCGGATCGCCCACGCCATGAACGCCCCCGGGGGAAGCCTGGCGCTCTGGGACGATGAAGACGGCTTCTACTACGATCTCCTGCGCCTGGCCGACGGGGGGGATTTCCGCGTGAAGGTGCGATCGGCCGTCGGACTGATCTCCCTGGTCGCCGTGGGCCTGCTCGAGCCCGACCTTTACCAGCGCCTGCCCCACTTCGGCGAGCGGCTGCGATGGTTCCTCTTGCACCGGCCCGACCTGACGTCGGGTGCTGCCGACCTCGCGCAGCCCGGTGAAGGCGATCGGCAGCTCCTGGCACTCCTGGACGCGGATCGGCTGCGACGCCTGCTGCGTCCGATGCTCGACGAGGCCGAATTCCTGTCGCCGCACGGGGTCCGTTCCCTCTCACGATTCCACGCGGACAACCCCTACGAGCTCGACGACGGCGATCAGTACGTCGTTCGCTACGATCCGGCCGAATCCACGACCGGGCTCTTCGGCGGCAACTCCAACTGGCGGGGCCCTGTCTGGATGCCGCTGAACTTCCTCTGGATCGAGGCCTTGCGAACCTTCCATGCCTATCTCGGCGATTCGTTCCAGGTGGAGTTCCCGACCGGCTCGGGCCAGCAGCTCCCTCTCGCCGCGGTGGCCGATCGCCTGGCCGAGCGCATCAACTCCCTCTTCCTGCCCGATTCGACCG
>JAJYIO010000308.1 GCA_021790035.1 bacterium
CTGTCGCCGGCTTCGCCCGCACCGAGCACGACACCTTGACGGAGCTCCAGTCCGGCTTCCAGCGGTGGCAGCACCGCAAGGAATCCCGACTCCAGCTCGCCACGGAGCTCCGTCGACGCATCATCCCCCCTTGGCAGCAGGCGAAGTTCGAGTTCGCCGGGATGAAGAACCTTCCCGGCCCGCAGGCCAAGACGGTCGGAGCCTTGCTGTTTTACATCGGCGCTCGCCTCACGGCCCTCGACACGCTCGAGCAGGCCTTGCGGACGGACGACGGCCGTCGCTTCGAACGGGGACTCGCCGAGCTCAGACGCTCGGAGCAGATCGCCGAGCAGTTCGGGTCCTCGGCCAGGAAATAGAGCGATTGGCGCTCAGCTGCGCTCCAGGGCCTGGGCGCGGGCGACCTCGTCGAGCGGCAGCCGCACGTGGAGCTTGGTCAGGGAGTTGGGACCGATGCTGAGGGCCTGCTCGGTACCGTCACTCCAGGTCAGCTGAGCTGCGCCCTCCAGGTAGATGTCGAGCGTGAACGCCAGCTCGACCCGCTCGGGCGTCACGGCCGTGACGATGCCGGAGTAGGTCCGCCCCTGGAACTGTAGCTCGACGACGTCCCCGATGTTCAGCTTCACGCCCTTGCCCCCAGATCAATCCGGATCGCGACCGCGTGACGATCCGACCAGCTGCTTGGTCCTGACCAGGTAGACGACGATCGCCACGTTGATCACGAAGACGCAGATCTTGAGCAGACCTCCGATCAGGCCCGCGTGCGCCTGCAGCGAGTGCACGATCTCCCGGATCTCGACCGGAATGAACACCGACGTGGCCACGACGACCAGCCATTCCGCCCAGCGCTTGCGCAGGTACAGGCCGACAGCCTCGGTGAGCTCGAGCAGGCCGTAGATGAACGTGCCACCGCCGATCAGGCCGAGAGTCTGCGGCTGGATCCCCGCGATCTTGTCGAGGAGCGTGTTGAGGATGTCGTTGTCCGGATCGACCTTGAAGAGGTTGACCAGGCGGTCTGCGAGAATGTCGAGATTCTGGTGGAGGATCAACCGGACCACGCTGAAGACCCCGACCGCCACTGCCAGGTACAGCACGCTCAAGAAGAGCTTGAAGGCGATGATCCATTTGATGCCGGACTCGAGCGTGGCCGGCTCGGAGCCGGTGTCAGACACCTGTTCCACGTATTGCAGCGCGATCTCTCCACTCACCTGGCACCGGATGTCCGTCGATGAGTGCCACCTGGATCCGGTCTGCCAGAACCCGCCATCAAGAATTGTACCGCACGGGGAAGACCCGTACGCGCTCGCCGCCGGGTTGGCCCCCGCCGGGCCTTGTCGCCGGCATCGTCCGGAGGCGGAGAGCTTGACCTGGACTGGCCGCTTGACTAGCATGGCCTGTCCCTGATGCGCTCGACTGCGCAGCGGCTTTGAAGAGGTCCCGATGGCCGAGATCCGCACCTATGTCTTCCTGGATGTCCTCCAGCCGCAGGTCGCTGGCTTCCTGGCCACGGTTTCGCAGGGCTACCTGCCCATCGAGGGGCAATCCTCCTTGTTTCTCGAGATTTCCCCGGGAATGGAGGTCAACGTCGCCTGTGACGCGGCTCTGAAGGCCGCCGAGGTGCAGCCGGGAATGCTGATCGTCGAGCGGGAGTTCGGCATCCTCGAGGTGCACAGCTTCGATCAGGGCATGGTCCGGGCCGCTGGCGACGCCGTCCTCGATCGGCTCGGCCTCACCCAGGAGGACCGCCTGGCGCCCGTGGTGGTATCGGCCCAGACGATAACGGGCATCGATCCCCACCACTCGATGCTGGTCAACCGGATGCGCCACGGGGACATGATCCTGGCCAACCAGACCTACTTCGTGCTCGAGACCCATCCGGCGGGCTACGCCGTCTTCGCCGCCAACGAGGCAGAGAAGGCCGCCAACATCAACATCCTCGAGTTCAGGGCCTTCGGCGCATTCGGGCGGGTCTATCTCGGGGGCACCGAGGCCGAGATCGAGCAGGCGGCCGAGGCGGCCATCGCCGGGCTCAAGAGTCTGACGGGCCGAACCAACCCGACCGCCGCCGCGCGGTAGATTCGAAGGTAGGATCCGCCCTGCTACCGATCGGGCGACTCGAGGTGGCGAGTAACCGGCCGGGCGACCCCCAGGTCGATGATGAGGATCCCCAGCCGCGCCTTGATCTGGTCGCGGATCTTGCGGACCTCCTCGAGGGACTTGCCGGCGGGATCCGGAAGATCCCAGACATCGGTCGCTCGATCCGGAACGGGCGAGCAACCCATGGCGATGAGGCGATCGGCCTTGGCCGTCATGGATCCCGTGATTTCCTTGGGCTGGCTGACCAGCGGGACGCCGATCTCGGCCATGGCCGCAGCGACCGTCGGATCGGGAGCCTGGGCGGGCTCGATTCCGGCCGACGAGCATTCGGCGTGGGGGCCGATCATGTGCTGAAAAAGCGCTTCGGCCATCAGGCTCCGGCCGCTGTTGCGATTGCAGACGAAGAGCACGTGGGGCTTCACCGATGGCCTCCTTGATCCAGGCGGGGGGGGGAAAGCAGAAGGGAGCGCACCTTGACCAATTGTACCGGAACTCGCTGGTCATCGGGCCCCACCCGGAGGCAGATGGCTTACAACCTTGCCCTGGCCTGTTTCTTCCTTACCGGGAGTTCTTTCGAGAGGGTCGGCGCAGACGGTGGGCAACTCATCGAACTTCCCGGCCGGCTCGCATCCGGGATCGCGACGTGGCTCCCGGCGTCTCATCCGGCCAGGTCTCGAGGAGCCACCTCGGCAGGGAGAGGGCGCGGCCACTGCACAGCCGCCAGATCCGCGTGTGGAAGGGCGTGGCGCTGGGCAGTGCCAGCCGGGGCCCGGCTTCCGGGCCGGAGAGCGCGTCGGCTTGCTCGTCGCAGGCATAGACATCGAGCCGGCCGCCCATGATCCGGCGGTAGCTGAACCATCCGAAGGCCCGGCACTTCCAGGGGCGGACGTCGTAGATGGAGCACTCGTGATCCTCGAGGAACGGGCATCGCGCCAGGAACGTCGTGGGCCGGGGGCGCAAGGGCAACGGGAGATCCAGCAAGAGTTGCGCCAGTGCCAGACGCCCGCGCGACAGGCGACCCAGGCTGCGGTGAAAGCGAGCCAGAAAGTCGACGAGGCGATCTTCGGACCACCGGGCCCGGACATGGTCGGCGATCAGCTCCCATTCCTCCCGGTGGACGTTGAAGAAGGCCTGCGGATACTGGCAGCACGAGTCGCACCCCCGCTGACACCGGCTGTGCTCCATTCCAGCCTGAACGCCCGCGGCCACCTCATCCAGGAGGTGGTAGACGTCACGATCATCGTGGGTTCGACCCACGTTGTCGGCAAGCGGGAGGGCGATGCGGCACCGGGCCAGGGCATCGGCGAAAAGCCAGGTCTCCGGGCCCGATCCTCCGGAAGTACCGGGCGTCATGGCAGCAGTATACCGGCAACGCGTGGTCGCGGCGCAGCCTTGGACCCGGGCAGCTCGGGCTGCCAACGTTGCAAAGGGTTACGTTCTGTCGACCGCGCTGCGGTCTGGGAGGCCAGCCGATAAGGTAAAATGCAGAGGACCTGGAGGGCGGCCCCGTTCGCTCTGGTCCTCCGCCCGTCCCGCAAATGCACGCAAGCTCTCGAGAGGGATCCCTTCATGTGGAAGACCGAGCCGGGTTCGACCGGTAGGCTCGTGCAGCTATCGCTGGCGATGTTCACTTTCTACGTCATCTTCGGAGTGGCGACCAAGGCTTTCACCGGTCCGACGGCGGTCGTCGTTCCCCAGATGAGCGGCATGAGCTACACGGTGTGGAGCACGATCGGGGGCTCCCTCATGTGCCTCTCCGTGGTCTTCCTGGGCGGCTGGTATCGCGGCAAGTCGACCCGGCACATCTCGCTGGGAGCCTTCAAGATCCCGTCGGAGATGGCTTACATCATCCCTTCGGGCCTTTTCACGGCCATCATCATTCCGACAACGACGCTTCTCTACATTTTGCTCAAGTCGGTGATGGTCGCGATGGTGATCATGCGGGCCAGCGTGATCCTCTCGAGCCG
The DNA here is from genome assembly GCA_021790035.1 of bacterium. Taxonomy (GTDB): domain Bacteria; phylum Cyanobacteriota; class Sericytochromatia; order S15B-MN24; family VGJW01; genus JAJXWQ01. Next base: position 4,062 of record JAJYIO010000308.1, read on the forward strand.
GCTGGTCGACGAGATCCAGAAGCGGCAGGGCATCTTGAAGAAGAGGGTCTACTGGGAGGAGAACGTGGCCGTTGC
>JAJYIO010000005.1 GCA_021790035.1 bacterium
TGTCGATGCGATCGCCCAGGGACAGTGCTGGCATCGCCGTCGAGCCGGCCGCCGCGGCCTTTGCGCCAATCTCGCGGCCCGCCGAGAGGGCCAGGTGGTCGAGCCTGGCCGCATCGGACAGCGCAGCTTCCAGCGAGCCTTCGACCGCCTTCTGGCTGCCGGCCCACGCCTCGCTGATCGCCTTGCCGGCGAACCGATCGACCACACCCTCGACCGCCACTAACTCTCCTCTCCTGGGACGCTCCGGCGTCCCGAGCCCCACTCCGGGCTGCTGAGTCTATAGTCCTATAAGGGGTTCGTAGTTCTTGTATTTGGGGAAAGGTTCAGTTAAATCGAGGGGATGGCGTCAATCCTCGACCTGGATGGAGATCGAACGGGGCTTGACCTCCTCCTTCTTGGGGAGCCGCAGGGTCAGCACTCCCTCCTTCAGGGAGGCCTTGATGTTTTCGCGATCCAGGTTCAGCGGAAGCTGGAACGTGCGCTGGAACGTACCGTAGGTCCGCTCGACCTTGTGAACCTTCGATTGTTCGGGCTCGCCGTAATGGCGCTCGCCCGAAAGGATGAGGTCGTTGCCCTCGACGTGCACGCGGATGTCGTCCTGCGTCGTTCCGGGCAGATCCACCGAGATCAAGAAGGCATCGGGCGTCTCGTAGACGTCGGCGACAGGCATCCAGTGCCCCGCGGGGGTCGCCTGACGCTCGCCGAAGGCCTGCTCGAACATCTGCTGGATGTCCTCGAGGTTGCGCAGCAGGTTGGGGGAGAGTCCACGGGCGCGGGCATAACGGTCCATTCCGAGCTCCTTTTGAAGCGATCCTGGTGGGCTCTTGCCCACCCCAGACCCGAGCGCCACGGGCCTCGCAAGCTTCGGCCCTGCGCCGGGATCCTAGCGTAGCCGCGGTCGAACCGCAAGCGGGCCTCGGGTCAGGTCACGAGGAAGTCCTGGGATCAACGAGTGTCCGGGGCGGGCTTTGACGGCAGGATGTAGTAACGGACTTTGGCGATGCCCTCTTGCTCGGTGCCCAGGACCTGCGCGGTGCGCCGGGAGAGATCGAGAACCCGCCCCTTGACGTAGGGGCCTCGGTCGGTGACCCGGACCAGTACCGCCCGGGAATTGGCCGGATTGATGATGAGCAGCAGGGTGCCCAGAGGCAGGGTGCGACTCGCCACGGTGAAATCGGTCTGGTCGAATCGCGACCCGTCGGCGGCCGTCCGGCCGTTGAAGAACCCGCCGTACCACGAGGCCACGCCCTCTTTCGACCGTTCGCCCGGAAGCTCTCCGCGACTTACCTGACGGGCAAACGGCATGCCACCGAGGGCCGAGCGGAGATCGTCGATCAGGGACAGCGTGAGGTGAGCGGGCTTCATCTCCTGAGCCCCGGCGAGGGCGGGACCCACGTAAAGAAGGGTCCGTGCCCCGCAACGGATGACGTACTGTCGCCCGCGCTTACCAGGCGTGATCAGGTCGCTGCGAAGGTCGCCCGCTTGCCAGGCCGCGTCGATGCGGTCCGAGACCGATTGCGCCACGAGGGGCCAGTCTCCCTGGAGTCGCCATGCGACCTGATTGCCGATCATGACGAAGGTCTGCGTGTCGGGAGCCTTCGGATCGGTGCCGCTGGTGACTACCCAGGATGCGATCGATGCGGGTGTCGTCGACTCGGGCCAAATCGCAGCCGTGCCGGTGGCCCTCAAGGCCCGATCGAAGCCGGCATCGAGCGGGGAGCGTCGTGTTGCGGCCAGGGTGAAGGCGACACGGCGCTGGCCGAGGATGCTCGCCGTGCTGGCGATCGTGGCTGCCCGGCAAGGGCCGCTGGCGATCGCGGCCCGGAAGATCAGCATGCCGACCGCAACCGGGGCGAAGAGGGTCCGGTTCCGGGGCCTGGCGTCGAGCTTTCTCATGAGTCACCCACCGTCTGCGCCGACACTCTCGAATGAAAGGCCACCTGCCGAACGGGGCTACGCAGCTTGCCCGCAGCGGGGGGCGAGTTTGAGAGGGGCGAAGGGCCCCTCTCAAGCCACTGCCGGCGCAGCCGGAGAAGAGAGTTTCTTGTGAGCGGTGGGTGTTGCACTGCCATTCGCGAGCTTAGCTTTCGCCGAATGTGGTTCCGGTGACGGCGAGGTGGAGAGGATGTTGGCGATGGGGCGCGTGAATTTAGTCCATTCTTACTTCGAACATAAGCTGGCGACCGAACTCTTGACCGCAAAGGCGGCGACAACCACCGTGGATGGGTCGAGTCCGTGGGTCGGACTGCGATCGAGTGTGAGGAGCGTCGGAGTTGAGTATCGCCTCGGTGCTTTCGCGTGATGTCGGCAGGAAGCTGGAGGCCGGTGCGATCAAGGAAACGGGTGTCGTGGCGCGCGATGCCGATCGTGCTGGAGCCAAGATCCTGGACGACGCGCACCCGCTGCTGAAGCTTGTCCTGGGCCAGCAGTGGGCTGACTTCGTGACCAAGCCCCGCCTGCCTGACAACGCTGGAGACCGGGGCCCTCGGTGGCTCACGGCGATCACGTCGCGCCTCGATGGACAGCAGCGTGAGGCGGTCGGACTCTCCATCCGGGGCGATGCCAGCTTGCCCACTCCGCTGCCGGGGCTGACGATCAAGGCGAGCGGCGGTACCGGTGCGACCTTGCGACGCACCCCCCTCGGCAAGCTCCAGCTGATCTACTCCACCCAGCTCGATGGCGGCGTGGCCGCCCAGATCCGGGCGGGCTTGACCGGAGGTGTCGAGATCGGGCACTTCGGTCTCCAGGTCCAGGGCATCGCACAGGCTGGAGCTGGGGGGCAGGCCGCCGAGGACTCGCTCTTGACCTACGAGCTGGACCCCAAGAACGCGCACGACATGACCGCCCTGGCCAAGCAACTGCAGGGCCACCTGGTCGTCGACAGCCTTTCCACTCGGCTCGAACTGCGCGCCGAGCAGGCGAGCCACTGGGCCCGGGCCCTCGTCTCCGGCAAGGCGGCGCTGGCGGATCCGCCGCCCGCGCCCGGGTCCCTGGTCTTCAGCAGCGATTTCGCCCGCCAGCATCTGGCCCAGGCCTCCTTCAACCGCTCCCTCCAGGTGAACGCCAGTGCGGGCGTCTCGGCCGGCGTCGGGGGCGATGCGAGCGGGAAGCTCGGCATCGGAGCCGATGCCGAGCTCATGGGCAATCATTTCACCAAGGCGCAGCCAGGCCAGATCTCGCCGCCGCAGGGCGGCTGGCAGAAGATCGTGGGAGACGGGATCGGCCTGCTCTCCGGCCTGGTCACCCCCAACGCCAGCGGCGGCGCCAAGTTCGGGGTAGGCCTGGAGCACACGCTGGACTTCTCGTCGGGCCGCTATCTCCGGACCACGCAGGCCCTGACCAGCGATCGCAGCCTGTTCGCGAACGAGGGAGGGTTCGGCCTCGGGTTGGGCCAGCTTTCCGACAGCGGTCGTCGCTATGCCGTGACCTTCTCGCCCGAGGGCCTGGTCGGTGTGGACCGTTCGGTCGCCAGCACCGTCAAGAACGGCCTCAAGGAAAAGGCGTTGCTCCAGGACCAGCTTCAGCAGAACCTGGACAGCGTCCTGCTGAGCGCCAAGGGAGACGGCCATGATGCCCTGCTTGCAACCTACACGCTGAAGGACGCCAATCTCTCGCAGCTCAAGGCGCTGCCGGTCTCCCAGGTCGCAGCCGAACTGCCAAAGGTCTTTTCTGAGCCGGACGCCTTCCATCTGGCCCGGCTGGTGAGCGAACACGACAACAACTTCAACGTCGGTGGAAGCTTCGGAATAGGCGCCGGGCTCTTCACCGGCGCGGGCGTGAACGTGGATGCCGACCTCTCGACCGAGGCGGTGGACACGACCGGTGCGAACCTCGTCGACAAGCCTTCTCCGGACAGCCCCTGGGTTCAGGGCAACGGATAGTCGGTCTGGATCGAGCCGCGTCGTTTCTCGTGGTCGGCCCGCCAGAGGCTCCAGGCCATGGGTTACCATGGTCGAGATGACCTTCGACTGGGACGTCCTGGTGGTGGGCGGGGGGCATGCCGGTTGCGAGGCCGCGCTGGCCGCCGCACGCATGGGAGCGCGCACCGCTCTCGTGACGCTGGATAGCACCAAGATCGCCACGATGCCGTGCAATCCGGCGATCGGTGGACCGGCCAAGGCGACGCTCGTGCGCGAGGTGGACGCGCTCGGCGGGCAGATGGCGCTCGTGACCGACGCGACCCGGTTGCAGATCAAGATCCTGAACAGCTCCAAGGGGCCGGCGGTACAGGCCTTGCGTGCCCAGAGCGACCGGCGCGAGTACGCGAGCACGATGCGCGCCGCCGTGGAAGGCGTCGCCACGGTTCTCGAGGCTGCCGTGATGGGGATCGAGCCGGTCCGGAGCGGCGCGGGTTCGAGAACGCGAGGAAGTTCGGCAGACGGCGTGCGGGTGCATACGAGTGCTGGCCCGATCGTGAGCCGGACGGTCGTGCTGACGACGGGAACCTTTCTGGGCGGCAAGCTCTTCATCGGACCCGTGAGCACTCCGGGCGGACGCCACGGCGAGGCACCCGCCGTCGAACTGACGGCCAGCTTGCAGGCGCTCGGATTCGTGACCGGCCGGCTGAAGACGGGCACGCCTCCACGAGTGCGCCGGGGGTCGATCGACTTCGAGAAGATGGAGCTCGCCCCGGGGGATGCGCGTCCCTTGCGGTTCAGCTTCTTGCCGAGCACCGTCGAGCGCCCTGACATCCCCTGCCACCTCACCTACACCACCGAGCAGACGCACGAGATCATCCGGCGCCACCTTCACCTCTCGCCGCTCCATGGCGGGCTCATCGAGGGGGTGGGGCCGCGGTACTGTCCGAGCATCGAGGACAAGGTGGTACGGTTCGCCTCCCGGGAGCGCCATCAGCTCTTCATCGAGCCGGAGGGGCAAGATAGCGACTGGATGTACATCCAGGGGTTCTCGACCTCCCTTCCCGCCGAGGTTCAGGTCGAGATGCTGCGTTCGTTGCCCGGCCTCGAGCGCGCCGAGATGCTGCGCCCGGGATACGCGGTCGAGTACGATTACCTGCCTGCGACCCAGCTCGATCCCACCCTCGAAACCCGGAGCGTGCGGGGTCTCTTCGCCGCGGGGCAGATCAACGGCACGTCCGGCTACGAGGAGGCCGCGGCCCAGGGGATCGTGGCCGGGATCAACGCCGCCTTGAGAGCCCGGGGCGACGAGCCAATCGTCTTCGATCGGCAGGGCTCCTATGTCGGCACGCTCATCGACGACCTCGTGACCAAGGATATCCGCGATCCCTACCGCATGCTGACCAGCCGGTCCGAGTATCGCCTCATCCTCCGGGGGGACAACGCGGATCTGCGGTTGACCGAGCTCGGGCGCGACCTCGGACTGGTGTCCGACGTTCGCTGGGAGCGGTTCGTGGCCAAGAGAGCCGCGATCGCCGAGACCATGGCATGGCTTTCTGCGACCCGGACGGCGCCGTCCGCTCGGGCCGATATCCTCTTGGCGTCGGTCGGCGAGCGGCTCGAGGGCACGGCCACGCTCGCGGATCTTCTGCGCCGGCCTCACATCCCTCTCGAGGCCGTCTGGGAACTCGGCGGGCGAGCGATCGGCCGCGCTGCGCTTCGCACGGACCTGGGTCCCCTCGTCACGGATCCGGAGGTAGCCGAGCAGTGTGCCATTTCCCTCAAGTACGAGGGTTACATCCGCCGGCAGGAAGAAGACGTGGCGCGGATGGCACGGATGGAAACCGAGGCCCTGCCCGTGGATCTGGACTACGATGCGGTGGCTGGCCTCTCCTCTGAGGCCCGCGAGAAGCTCGGACGCGTGCGCCCGCGCAGCCTGGGCCAGGCGTCGCGTGTCGGCGGCGTGACGCCCGCGGATCTCTCGCTGTTGCTGGTCCATCTGTCGGCGTCCAGACGCCGTGCGGCGGCCAGCGCCCGGTAGCAGTCCCTTCGGCCCGGGGGCTGGCAGGGACCCGGCCTGGCCCCTCCGGCGTGATATCTTTAAGCTAAGGTTCAGTTTCTGGGAGTTAGCCACTTTGGAACGTGAAGTCGTCGAGGTCGGATGCGTCTTCGTGGGGGGCGGACCCGCCAGCCTGGCTGGCGCGATCCACCTGGCACGCCTGGTCGATGGGCACAACGAGCGCATTGCCCGGGGTGAGGCCAAGGGCGAGGCGATCGACAAGGAGAGCATCGTCGTCCTCGAGAAGGGGCCAGATTTCGGCACTCACAGCCTGTCCGGCGCCGTGATGGATCCGCGCGGGATCCGGGAGCTTTTCGGGGACTGGCGAGAGCAGGGGTTCCCGGTCGAGGCCGAGGTCGGCTCCGATGAGGTGTTGTTCTTGACTGGCCGCTCCCGGATCAAGTTTCCGTTCACCCCGCCGGCGCTTCAAAACCACGGCAATGCCGTCATCTCGCTGAACAAGGCCGTCGCCTGGCTGGCCAAGAAGGCCGAGGAGGCTGGAGTCACGCTCGCTCCGGGAATGCCGGTCGCCGAGGTCCTGGTCGAGGACGACAAGGTCGTGGGAGTCCGGGGAACCGACACCGGACGCGATCGGGACGGCAAGCCCAGGGGCAACTTCCAGCCGGGAACGGACTTCCGCGCAGCGGTCACGGTCCTGGGCGAAGGGACGCGCGGGCACTGCACGCGCTGGCTCGTCAACCACTTCAAGCTGGATGCGGGTCGGCACCCGCAGCTGTGGGGTACTGGGGTCAAGGAGATCTGGAAGGTCAACCCCGCCAAGCACCGCCCCGGCAAGGTCGTCCACACGATGGGCTTTCCGCTCGAGGCCAGCGAATACGGTGGGTCGTGGATGTATCACATGGCCGACTCCATGGTGTCGCTGGGCTTCGTGACGGGCCTCGAGTACGAGGATCCCCTCACCGATCCGCATCGCAACCTGCAGCGGTTCAAGACGCACCCGGTCGTTCGCGACGTTCTCGAGGGGGCCGAGATCGTTCGCTACGGTGCCAAGACCATGCCGGTCGGCGGCTATCACGCGATCGGGCAGCTGTCCGTGGACGGCTGCGTGCTGGTCGGCGACGCGGCGGGCCTCGTCAATGGAATGCGACTCAAGGGAATCCACATGGCGATCAAGAGCGGGATGCTGGCCGCCGAGGCGGCCTTCGAAGCGATGATCAACGCCGATGCCAGCCGCAAGCGACTGGCAGCCTACGATCGCGCCATCATGGAGTCGTGGATCGGCCAGGAACTTTACTCGGTCCGCGATTTTCACCAGGGGTTCGAGCGGGGCCTTTTCGGCGGCCTGATCAACGCCGGGTTCGTCACCTTGATGGGGGGCGGGAGTCCCATTGCCGCCGGTCTTGGCACGCGCCCCGGTCACGCCCGGATGAAGGCGCTGAAGGAGGCCCACCCGGTCAGTGTCTCTGAGCCCGGATTCAAGCCGGATGGCAAGCTGACCTTCGCCAAGCTCGACGACATGATCCACTCGGGCACCACGCACGAGGAAAACCAGCCCTGCCACCTCGTGATCGCCGAAAAGGATCGCCTCGATATCTGCAACTCGCGGTGCCGCGAGGAGTTCGGCAACCCCTGCCAGCACTTCTGCCCGGCAGCCGTCTACGAGATGGTGCCGGATGAAGCCGGCAAGTCCGAGCTCAAGATCAACGCCTCCAACTGCTTGCACTGCAAGACGTGCGACATCATGGATCCCTATCAGGTCATCACCTGGGTTGCGCCCGAGGGCGGCGGCGGGCCGATCTACACGGGAATGTAGCCTGGCTGCGATCTCGACGGGTCGGCAAGGACGCGTCAGCGGCGGGTCGTCGTAACCCCGGGCGCCGGACCGAAGGGCGAAAGACTGCCCGAAGCCACGGGCAAGGGGCCCTTGGGGTGCCCTGCGATGGCTTGCTTGACGTAGTTGACCACGGCCCAGCGCTCCAGATCCGTCAGCTTCTTGGCATAGCTCGGCATCACCTGGCCCCCGCTGGCGCCTCCCAGAACGATGCGCAGGTACATCTGGCCGTCGCTCATCGCCGCGAAGCGTGCCGCCGTGAGATCGGGCGGCGGCACGATCAGGGCCTGGCCGACCAGGCCATCTCCCCTGCCGCTCTGCCCATGGCATGGCGCGCACTGCGCGTCGTACTTCTCCTGGCCCAGAGCGAGCGTCGCGGCGATGTCGCTCGCGGTGGGGTTGGCCGGTCCGCCCGTCTGGCCCAGCGGGTAGTCGAGGTTCACCGCCTGATCGTTCATGGCCACGCTGTCGGGTGGGACGGGGAGCGGCGACTTCTGTGCCCGAAAATCGATCTGATCGCGCATCTGGCCCTGGCAGGCGACGAGGAGCGGAAGACCGACGATCCCGGCCACGAGAGCCTGACGACGAAACATGCCGAGCATGGGCGCATCTCCTGGTGAAGACCGGACCTTTTCCCGTGTTGCGGGATCCCTCTGCGCGTTCGCCTCGCCCCGAAACCGGGCCCACCATGTCGTCCTGGCCCCATCCAACCGACCGAAAATCGCTCTAGACGGCATGGCGCAGCACATCCTGGGCTCCCGCCAGCCTGAGCAGGCTCTCGGCACCGTCGATGTTCTGGCTGTCGGCACAGCGTACCGTGACGGTGGGCCAGCCCTCTGAAACCCGGGGATGGTAAGGGAGGTTCTTCATGGTGGGCAACCGGGCTTCCAGCAGCGTGGCGATGGCCGCGGCGAAAACTCCGAAGATCGTCGCGAATTCGTAAGTGATGATGCCGTAGGCGGGAAGCGAGATGATGGCCTTGGCTCCCGTGGGCAGGGGATACAGCCAGCCGGTGCCCGATGCCACGGTGAAGCCGCAGGCTGCGCCGATGACGAAGAAGAGAGCGGCGATCTTGCGAATGTTGGACCGGGGTGCCGGCAAGCCCCATATCTCCGGGGGATACGGCACGCCCGTCAGGACGTCGATGTTGCGGGCCGGAAAATCCGCAGCGAGAAGGCGCTTGATGCCGTCTGCCGCGGCGTCGACCTCGCAGAAGGCCGCCACGACGTATACATCTGCCATCTTCTTACTCCGCCACGACGGCCCGCAGTTCGGCCTGGCCCATCTTCTTGGTGGCGCAGGCAACCTTGTCTTCGCGGATCTCCCAGACGGAGATCAGCGGGGCGACCTTCACGAACAAGAGGTACAGGACCGTGAACCCCGCGAGGGGATAGACCGTCAGCATCCACTCCACCCACGTCGGATGGTAGGTGGTCCAGGTGAAACTCGGGCCCTTTTGCACGAGCGAGGGCACCACGATGAGAAGGCGCTCGATCCACATGCCGATGTTGATGAATATCGTGAGAATGAACATCGCCCACGGGCTCGTCCTGAACTTCTTGAAGGCAAGCAGCGGGAGCGCCACCATCGTGTTGGATAACATCATCGTCATCTGCCACCAGTAGAAGGGACCGGCGTTCTTGATGTCGAAGATGATCTTCTCGTCGGGTAGCTTGCCGTACCAGGCCGTGATGTAGTCGTTGAACCAGAGATAGAACCAGACCAGGGCCGCTACTAGCATGATCTTGCCGAGTTTATCCAGGTGAAACGGCGTGATGTATTTTTGCCAGCCAAATGCCCATCGCAGGATGAGGATGATGGTGATCACCAGGGCCATTCCCGAGTACAGCGCACCGATGACGAAGTAGGGCCCGAAAATGGACGTGTGCCACAGCGGCACCAGGGTCATTCCGAAGTCCCAGGAGACGATCGTGTGCATCGACACCGCGACCGGAAGCACTAGCAAGGCCAGGGACAGGATGCAGGCGTTGAGCGTCGTCCATTCGCGGCGCGTCCCCCGCCACCCGAGGGCGAACAGGGTGAACATCTTCTTCTTGATGCCTTCGGCATGATCGCGAAGGATGGCGAAATCCGGAACCGTGGGCAGATACAGGTAGAGGATCGACCCGCCCAGATAGGCCATGATGGCCATCATGTCCCACACCAGCGGAGACCGGAAGTTATTCCAGAGCTGGCGCTGGTTGACGTACGGCAGGATGTAGTAAAAGAGCCAGGTCCGGCCCAGGTGGATGAGGGGGAACTGGGCTGCGATCAGGAGCGCGAACACCGTCATGGCCTCGGCGGCACGGGTGATCGGACGGCGCCAGTCGGCCTTGGACAGACGGAGCATCGCGGAGATCACGGTTCCGGAATTGGAGAGACCGATCCAGAACACGTAATTGGAGATGAAGAGCCCCCACATCACCGGCCGGTGCAGGCCCGAGACCCACATGCCCGTGGCCATCATGTAAAACCACGTGGCCAGTCCAGCCATGAAGCCGCCCCCGGAGATCGCCACCAGGATCCACCATTTCCAGGTCGTGACGAAGACCGGCCGCAGAACGTCCTGGTTGATCTGCTCGTCCGGATAGAGTTCCGGGGGGTGAACGATCATGCCCATCTACTCGTGGTCCTTTGCGAGAATTTCCGTCTCGAACGCAGAGTTCGCGATCATCCTTGACCACCCTTGAGGTAGTAGACGACCGGCTCGGTGCCGAGGCTCTCGAAGAGACGAAAGCGGCGATCGCTTTGCACCAGCTGGCTCACCTCGCTACCTGGGTCGTCGAGATCCCCGAAGATCAGGACCTTGGCCGAGCAGGACTGGGCGCAGGCGGTCGTGAACTCGCCGTCTTTCATCACCCGGCCCTCGATGCGTGCCAGTTCCTCGTGATCCCTGATGCGCTGCACGCAAAAGGTGCATTTCTCCATCACGCCACGCGAGCGGACCGTCACCGCGGGGTTGAGCTGGTTCGCGAGGGGATCGGGCCAGTTCAGGGCCGGCTCGAACCAGTTGAAGTACCGGACGTTGTAGGGGTCGTTGTTCTCGCAGAAGCGGGTCCCGATGCAACGGTTGTAGACCATCGCATTGAGGCCCTCGGCGGTGTGGTAGGTCGCGAAGACCGGGCAAACCGGCTCGCACGGCGCCGCCTCGCATTGCTGGCACATGATCGGGATGAACTGCGCCTTGAGATCGGGATACTCGCCGTCCCAGTACCGCTCGATGCGGATCCAGTCGAAGGATCGCCCCTGGTCGGTGTCGAGGGGACCGGCCAGGGCGAGATTGTTCTCGGCGTGGCAGGCGATGACGCAACCGCCGCAGCCCGTGCACCGGTCGAGGTCCACGACCAGGCCCCACCGGCGGCCGGCAGCCCGTGGCCCGGTGGCGGTCTGGAGGCCCTTGTCGCTTATCCAATCGGCCATACTTTGAACTCCCGGTGAATGACGTGAGGCAGGGCGGGATTCTCTTGCGCCTGGATGCTCTTGCTGACGAGGACGAGCTTGCCGGGCGGGACCTGCCGGCCGGTCGGCGTCACGCTGACCCGCGTGGCACCCCAGGCCAGCTGCCCGGACCGGGGTTCGATGACCTCCTCGAGAAGCGCTCGCACGTCGGCCCCGCGGCCCGGATCTACTTTCTGCGTGGCTTCCCATACCGAGCCGCCGGCCGCCGAGTCGTAACGCGTACCGCAGACCCGGCTGAAGTTGAGCGGAATCGCGACCGCGTCCTCGGGCAAGCCGGGATAGATCACGACCCCGAGCAGGAGCGAGCCGCGATCCGATTCGACCTTGACCTCGTCGTACGGATTCAGCTCGAGCCTGGCCGCGGTCTTGGGGTTGATCTCGACCCAGCCGCCCCAGGCTCCGGTAACCATCGGATCGCCCCACTCTTGCATCCAGGGCAAGGCGCTTCCCAGGCCGTTCCGGTACTTGGTGGAACGCACCGGCACGAGGTGAAAGGGTCGCGTCGCGGGATCGCCCCGGAAGGCCGGAGCCACGGGAGCCGTCAGGATGGGGAGGTGCGCATCGTAATCGGGCCCGCTTGCGCTGCGGCTGATACCGCCGACGCGCAGGGCCTTGACCCATGGGCTCTGGGTACCAGGAACCGAAGTATCTGGCGCCAGCTTGGCCCACATGGCCTTGAAATAGGCCTCGCCGTCCGCATGGCCCAGATCGTGCCCGGCCTCCTTGGCCGCCGCGAGGATGACGTCCTCGACGGGCTTCGAGGCGAAGAAGGGATCGACCGGTGGCTGGATGAGATTGCCGACCGCCGCCCCGACGCCGACGGCGGGCGTGCTGTCGCCCCAGCGCTCGAGGAAGGTGCTGTCGGGGACGATGAGATCGGCCATGGCCGTGCCGTCGTCCGGCAGCGTCGAGAAGCTGGCGATGAAGGGCACCTTCTGGATGGCGCCCTGGAGGTCGTAGGCATCGGGGAAGGCCAGGAACGGATCCACGTTGACCAGGAGCAGGCTCTGGATCGCCCCGGCGGCCATGCTGTCGGCCCACTGTCTGAGGACCCGGTAGCTTGCAGGGGCGGGCGGGGCCATGTCGGCGATCGGGGGCGGAGGCGGGGCCAGCACGCCTCCCGCCCGGTTGACCGAGCCAGCTGCCACGTTGAGGGCGGCGATGGCGGCGAGCGCCGGCACGGCATTGGTCTGAGCTGCGACCTCGGTCCCCCCGATGGCGAGAACCGGCTTTAGGGTCCGGTAGAGGAGTGCGAGCTCTTCGATCTGGTCGGGTGAGGCGCCCGTGAGGGTGGCCGCCTGGGCAAGCGAGATGCCGCCGCTGGAAGAAGGGAGCAGCGCCTGGGCGATCGCACCGTGGGTTCCGGGCCTGACCGCGATGAACGCGTCAGCCACGGCCGCCGCCTCGCCGAATCGAGTGCCGACGACGACGAGCATGCCGCGGATGTCCGGGCGGGCTCGCCGCATGGCTCCGTATCCCCAGGTGTAGTAAGTCGGGGCCAGCCCGCTGGTGAAGAGGTCGTCGCCGAAAAGAATCACGAGTTCGGAGTTCGCCAGGTCGTAGGTGGGGAGCTCGGGGCGGCCGTAGACGGCCGCGTTGGCCACCCGCGTCGCGTCGTCCCCGAACGGCTCCACCACCACCGGTGCGGGCGCCTTGAGGGCGGTGGCCAGGTCGGCCAGGAGCGCGTGGCGGTGGCCACGGATCTGGTGGCCGACCAGGATGAGGGTGGCCGCGCCGCCGCTCGTGAGGCCGCGGGCCAGCCTGGAAATGGCGGCTGGCCAGGTCCTGGCGGTCTGCGCGTGCGCGTCGGCCCACTTCCGGTCGCCAAGTTTGAAGTCGGGCTTGCCGAACGACATGACGCCGACCTTCATGTTGTCGATGAGCTTGGTCGGTCGGCTCGTGGAGGCAAAGGCCTCGTGGACCGTGCGCTCTAGCGCCAGATACTCGGTGCTGGGCTGGCCGCGGGTCGTGCGGATATCAGGTCCGTAAAAGCGGTCCGGATGGTACTCCATCTGCACGCTCGCCTGGCCGAGGGCGCACAGTCCGCCGTGGTTGACCGGGTGGCCGGGCAGGCCTTCGAGCTTGAGAACACGGCCCTCGACGACCCGGGCCATCGCCCCGCAAGCCGCCGGACACATCTCGCAGGCGGTTGCGAAATACGTGGGCATGCCAGGGACCATATCCTCGGGCCGGACCGCATAGGCCTCGAGCCTGGCGTGGTAATCCTCGCAGCCCCCGAGCACCAGGGTGCTGGCGGTCAGCCCGGAGAGCTTGAGGAAGTCGCGACGATCCATCACTTGTGGCACTCCAAGCAATCCGTGCCGGCCTGGTACTTGTCATGGCAGGACAGGCAGGTTCCCATCCTCATCAAGTCGGTGTAAGGACCGCCGAACTGCCCCACTCGGTCCATCTTCGCGACGTCACCGTGGCACAGGAAGCACGTGGTCCCGGGGGTCTTTCCTTCCCGGGTGGCCAGCGCCCAGATGTGGACGCGGTGGGGAAAGTGGACATGGTCCACGAGGTCGTAGACCCGGAGCCACCGGACGCCGTGGTCCGGATTCTTGAGCGTGGCCGATCCCGGAGCCCCGGTCATGAACTTGTCGATATCGACCAACTCGGCGGCTGTCGCGATCTTCGAGTCGCCCCGCAGCTTGCTGGTGTCGAGGGTCTTGTGGCAGGCCAGGCAGGTCTCCATCGGCGGAATTCCCGCGACGTTGGCGGTATCGACGAACTGGTGGCAGTACGTGCATGAGATCCCGCGCACGGTGACGTGGATGCGATGGGAGAATGCGATCGGCTGGACCAGCCCGTTCGCATGCGCCGGTCCGATGCTCCACCCGGTCTCGTGGGCGTGCTCCGAGTACATGAAGAAGATGAGCCCGCCGAGCACGATGACGACGAGCGCGACGACCGCCAGAACGTTGCGATTCATCCTCGCTCCATTCGGAGATCGGTCGTTGCCTGGTGGCCAGAAGACCGCTCTCCGACTAGATTTCGATCCGATGGAAGCCCTGGACGTCCGCGGTCGAGCAGTCGGTATCCGGTACCACGGGGCATCGCCGTCAGCTCGATCCGGTCGCCAGGTTGATTGCTTTAGATTACTTCAATAAGCTTCATAAAGCAACGGCGCGAACTCGTAGTTCCCCAGGACAGGATGCCGTCCGCGATTGCTGGCGGCGCCAGAGAGATTCCGGGACCCCTGCCAGCAGAAGAGGTTCTAGCCGAACACGCGCCGGATGAGCCGGATCGTCATCTCGAACCGCTTCTGGCGATAGGGGAACCACCACAGCTCGGTAGGCACCTTGAACACCGGGTAGTTCACATGCCTTACCTGGACCAGGTCCATCAGCCCGAGTTCTCCGTGCACGCGGCCGATCCCCGATTGCTTGACGCCGCCCCATGGGGTCTCGGGCGCGCCATGGGTGGCCAGGACGTCGTCGATCATCACGGTGCCGGCCTCGACGCGCTCGGCCATTCTCCGGGCCTTTCGCGTGTCGCGGCTGAAGACGTATGCGTTGAGGCCCAGATGGCTGTCATTGGCCAGGCGAATCGCTTCCTCTTCGGACTCCACGCGCATCAGGGGCAAGACCGGCCCGAAGGTTTCTTCGCGCATGACCCGCATGTCCTGGGTCACGCCGGACAGGACCGTGGGCGGGAAGACCAGCCCTGGCCCCGCAGGGGCCTCGCCGCCGCTCTCGACGCGAGCCCCTCGGGTGACGGCGTCGGCCACCTGCTCTTTCACGACGTCGAGCTGGCGCGGAAAGGTCATCGAGCCGACGTCGACCTCCTGGCTCGGGTCGCCGATCCGCAACTCGCGAACCAGGGCCGTGATCCTTGCCAGCAGGGCGTCGTAGAGAGGTCCGACCACGTAGACCCGCTCGACCGACGCGCAGACCTGGCCCGAGTTGGCGAAGCCACCCCACACGAGGGCCCGCGCCGTCCGTTCGACGTCGGCATCGGCGCAGACGATGGCCGGCGCCTTGCCCCCCAGCTCGAGGGTGCAGGTGACGAGGCGCTGACCGCAGGCGGCTGCGACGGCGCGTCCAGCCGCCACCGACCCCGTGAAGCTCACGTGGTCGACGCCGGCCTCGACCAGGGCTCGTCCCGTCTGCGCCCCGCCGGCCACGACCTGGAAGAGATCGGGCGCGGCGCCGCACGCGTCCCAGAGCCTCTTGGCCTCGATCGCGATGAGCGGCGTCACGTCGGATGGTTTGAGGACGACCGCATTGCCCGCCAGGAGTGCCATCGCCACCTCGCCCAGGGGGATCGCCAGCGGGAAGTTCCAGGGCGACAGGACGCCGACGACGCCCTTTGGGGGGAAATGCAGGTAGCTGCGGCGGTGGGGAAGCAGGTGGAGGCCGATGCGGCGAGGCCGGAGCAGCCTGGGGGCCCGGCGGCAGAAGTACGCGATGAGGTCCACCAGCGGGAGCACCTCCATCATGAGCGCTTCATGTCTGGGTTTTCCGGTCTCTTCCGAGATCCGATCGGCCAGCTCCGCGGCGTGACGCACCAGCACCTTGCGGAAGGCCGTAACGACCTTGGCCCGATCTCCGGGTTTCACCTGGCCCCAGGCGACCTGTGCCGCCCGAGCGCGCTCGACGGCCTCCTGCACCTGCTGGGGCCCGGCGATGGTCACCGCCGCCAGGACCTTGCCGGTGGCGGGATTGCGGACCTGGAGGCATGAAGCGTCAGCCGGCATGGCCATGATGTTCCCTCGTGGACGACCCGGGTCGCAGAGGCGATTATAAGCGAAGTGCCGACCATCCTCACGAGATTGAGCCAGGCCTCGCGTGCGCTGGGGTTCGAGGCGATCGGAGTGGCGCGCGCCTTACCATACCCGGACGCTGGCCGCTTCCTGTCCTGGCTCGAGGCCGGGCATCTGGCGGACATGGCGTGGCTGGCTCGCGATCCCGAGCGCCGCACCGATCCGCGGCGGGTTCTCGATGGCTGCAAGAGCGTTGTGATGGTCTTTTCCGGCTACGCCTCGGCCCCCTTGCCGGTGCGGCCAAGGGACGGGTTGCGGGGCCGGATGGCTCGTTATGCCTTGGGGCCGGACTACCACGGAGCGCTCCTGGCACGCCTGCGACAGCTGGCCGAGAGCCTCGAGGATCCCGATGCGCGCTGCTACGTGGACACGGGTCCGGTTCTCGAGCGGTCTGCGGCCCGGGCGGCGGGCCTGGGCTGGGTGGGCAAGAACGCCAATCTCCTCGTGCCGCAGGTGGGGTCGTATGGATTCCTCGGTGCGATCCTCACGCGCCAGGACCTCGAACCGACCCCGCCGGTGACGGTGAGCTGCGGATCGTGCTCGCGCTGCATCCCGGCTTGTCCGACGGGGGCCATCGTGGGGCCGGGGCAGGTGGATGCCCGGCGTTGCATAAGCTACCTGACGATCGAGAGCCGCGGCATCGTGCCGCGGGACCTGCGCCCACTGATGCAGGACTGGGTCTTCGGGTGCGACGCCTGCCAGGAACCCTGCCCGTGGAATTCCGGGGCCGAGCGGGTCCCCCGGCTGTCGCCCCCGGATCCGGCGGCCGCGGGACAGGTCGAGAGCCTCTATCCCCAGCTGGCCGACCTGGTTGCGCTCTCGCCGGAAGGGTTTGCCAGCCGGTTCCGGGGCAGCCCGCTCAAGCGGGCCAAGCGAGCGGGTCTGGCGCGCAACGCGGCGATCGCGCTGGGAAATTCCGGAGATCCTGCCGCGGTCGAACCCCTGCGAGAGGCGCTGCGGCACGACAGCGCGCTCGTCCGCCTGCACGCGGCGTGGGCGCTCGGTCGGCTCGGCGACCGGGCGGGCCTCCGCGGCGCGCTCCGGACGGAGGAGGACCCGGACACCCGGGCCGAGATCATCCTGGCCCTTGGAGACGCCACCTGACCCCGGCCCACGTCCGCGGTCCCTCGCCTTATTGAAAACTCCCCTTCGGGGCAGTGACTTGCAGGGGGCCTTGCCCCCCGCAAACTACCCCCCGCTGCGGGCAAGCTGCTGCGTAGCCCCGCTCGGCAGGTGGGAACCTCCCCTTCGGGGCAGTGACTTGCAGGGGGCCTTCAACGCTGTCGACGCAGACGGTGGGTAACTCACGTAGAAAGTGCGCTTCGGCTTCGGGTTCTTGCGGGCGCGCTCGGCTTCACGTCAACGAAAGTCTCTCTGACCCGGAGATCGCTCTACAGCCGCCCGGCAAACAGGGCCTCGATCCGGACCAGGAGATCCCTGGGATTGAAGGGCTTGGTCACGTAGGCCGAGGCGCCCGAGGCGATGTACTCCAGGCCCTCCCGCTGCTGGGCGTAAGCCGAGACCATCATCACCGGAATGTCCGCCGTGGCCGGATCGGCCTTGAGCCGGGCCAGGGCCTCGACGCCGTCCATGTTGGGCATCCGGACGTCCAGCAGGATCAGGTCGGGTGCCTGGGAGGTCGCCTGTGAGAGGGCCTCGACGCCGTCGGTCGCCTCCAGGACGACGTAGCCGGCCCTCGTCAGGACGATCCGAATGAGCTGACGGATGTTGTCCTCGTCGTCTGCAACTAGGATACGCATCAACCTACAGTTACCCGGTTGGTCCTAAACATTTTTGCCAAACGATTAAATCGCGCAAGCCTGAAGATGCTGAGGGAATAATAAGAGAAGAAGCGCGGCGTAACGCGCATCAGGGTGACCCAATCGGTACAGAAAAGAGGACGAGATGTCCAGCGTGAGTCGGACCGGATCGGCATCGGCAGCTGCCGCCAGCACGAGCGTGGCCGGAACGAGCTCGAGTTCGGCCCCGATCAGCCCGGAAGAGATCCAGAATGCTCTGGCCGCCGACATCAACCGCGTGGATCAGGCTGCCTATCAGGCGGGCCATCCCGGATTCTGGACTCGCTTCAAGGACCACTTCGACAGTGCTGACGCCAAGTCTCGGGCCCAGCAGGTCGCCGATGCGGCCAAGTTCGATCAGATATTCCAGCAGCTCTACGCGCTCGTGGCCAATATCTACCAGGCCATGATCGATCCGTCGGCCAACATGGAGCTGCCTTCGGCTCAGGTGTCCTCGACGACGTCTTCGACCTCGATCGCCTGATACGGAGCGGCTCTGGCATCAAGATCTGGGTCTCGTCCCCACAAGGATCGCAACGCGATGGCGCCCCCTAGGTATTCCGTCATCCTGGTGGGCGCTCTCGTGGCGGCAGGGATCGCCGTGGCGTGTGCGGGACCGGATCTGCCAGACGCCCCGAATGTGCCCCACGTGGAGAATACGCTGGCGCCGCTCACGCCGGGGCAGACTCCGTCCCCCTTCCAGACCTTGCCGCCGGCGCCGCACGGTGGCCAGATCGTCCAGGCCGGTGCGGGCTACCTCGAGTTTCTCTCGTATCCCGAAAACGGGCGCTCGCTCTACTTCCTCTTCCCGTACGACGCACAGCTCAACGGGCTCCAGAAGTCGACCACCAACGCTCAGGCCACGCTCACGATCGACGGCACGCCTCAAACCATGACGGCGGCCCTGGATACCCAGGGCGATGGATCGCTGTTCTTCTACGTCTACCCCCAGCTGTCGGGCTCGACCCATCAGATCCAGGCCAGCGTCACGGTCGCCGGCACGACCTACACGGGCTCTTTCACGGACCCCTGAGTTACCCACCGTCTGCGCCGATAGCGTTGAAGGCCCCCTGCAAGTTCCTGCCCCGAAGGGTAGTTTCCCCCTAGCGTTGAACGATACGCCACCTGCGGTGCTGGGCTACGCAGCAGCTTGCCCGCAGCGGGGGGTAGTTTGCGGGGGGGCAAGGCCCCCTGCAAGTTCCTGCCCCGAAGGGGAGTTTCCCCCTAGCTAGCAGCGAGCCATCCGAGGCCAGATTTGACCCGGGATGGCTCGCGCCAGTACGGCCGGTCGGACTACCGGGCCTTCTTGATGGCCTCGGTGAGCTCAGGTAGCAGCTCGAGCAGGTCTGCAACCACCCCCACGCTGGCTGCCTGGAAGATCGGGGCCTTGGGATTCTTGTTGACCGCGACGATGAAGGGGTTGCCCTTGAGACCGCCCAGGTGCTGGAAGGATCCGCTGATGCCGAGCGCCAGGTAAACCTTGGGCTTGACCGTCTGGCCGGACGTTCCGACCTGGCGTGCCTTCTCCAGCCACTTGGCATCGACCAGGGGGCGCGAGCAGGACATGACGGCCCCCATGGCCTCGGCGAGCTCCTCCACGAGGGCGAGGTTTTCTTGCTCTCCGATCCCGCGGCCCACCGACACCAGGACTTCCTCCTTGGTGATGTCGACGTCCCCGGCCTCGGCCTCGACCAGCTTCACGAACTGGCGGCGAGCAGACAGGCCAGAGGCGTCGGCCGAGCGGTCGACCACCTTCCCCGAGGCGGAGGCCGGAGCGGGCGGGAAGGCGCCCGAGCGCACCGTGACGACGGCCCCGTGCGAGACGTCGCAGCGGACGTGCGCGCTGACCTGGCCGGCGTACTCCTGGCGGATCACCTTGAGCATCTGGCCGTCCAACCCGTCGGCTCCGATCAGGTCCGGTACGTAGGCCGCATCGAGCTTGACCGAGAGCCCGGGGCCCAGATCCATGCCGAGCGGGCTGTGGGGCAGCAGGACCATCGCGCCCTGCGGGAGAACCTTGGTCAGCAGCGGGCGCAGGAGCTCGGCGTTGGGATAGCCCAGGTCCGACTGGTCGAAGGCCCACACTTCGTCAAAGGCCGTCGCGACCTCCTGGGCGACCGTCTGCACGTTCGGGCCCGACCCGGCCACGAGGGCCACAGGGGCGGATCCCGGAAAGAGCGTCCGGGCGGCCGCGAGCAGCTCGAGCGCGGAATCGTCCGCCTTGCCGTCCTTGTGGGCTACGAATGCAAATACGGCTGCGGACATTACTTGAGCCCTCCCTTGGCCTTGAGAAGATTGACGAGCTTGGCGGCGATCTCCTTCGTGGTGCCCTCTATCAGTTCAGCGCCTTTGCCGGTGACCGGCACGAAGTAGTCCACCCGGCTGACCCTGGCTCCCGCCGGACCGACCGAACTCGATCCGATGCCAAGTGCGGCGGCATCCAGGACCGGGATCTCCACGCTCGCCACCTTTCGAATCCCTCGGATGCCCACGTAGCGAGGTTCGTTGATGCCGGTCTGGATGGACAGGACGCACGGGGTGTCGATGTCGCTGATCTCCTGCGCCCCGCCCTCGATCTCGCGCCCGATCCGCAGGACCTTGCCGTCGTTCACCTCGATCTTGTTGACGAG